>JBOHBY010001068.1:0-2853 GCA_050698635.1 Spirillospora sp. | reverse complement strand
GCTCGACGGCGGCACGGTCTCGGCCGCGCACGGCGCCGGGGTGACCCTCGCCGTCGTCGGCGACGGCACGCTCGGCTGCGACGTCGAGCCGGTCGCGGAACGCTCCGCCGAGGACTGGGACGGGCTGCTCGGCGGCAACGCGCCGCTGGCCGCGCTCATCTCCCAGGAGACGGGGGAGTCGTCCGACATCGCCGGGACGCGCGTGTGGTCGGCCATCGAATGCCTGAGCAAGGCGGGGCTCCCGGCCGGCGCCTCACTCACCCTCACACCGGGACGGCGCAACGCCTGGGTCGTCCTGGCCTCCGGCACGCTGCGGATCGCGACGCTCGTGACGACCCTGCGGGACCACCCGGGGCCGGTCGTCTTCGCGGTCCTCGTGGAAGGACGGTCATGAGCACGGACAACTACTACGAGCACCTGCACACGGTCGGTTTCGAAGAGACCAACATCGTCGGCAACGTCTACTACGTCAACTACCTGCGGTGGCAGGGCCGCTGCCGCGAGATGTTCCTCAAGGAGCTCGCGCCCGAGGTGCTCGCCGACCTCCAGGACGACCTCAAGCTGTTCACCCTCAAGGTCGACTGCGAGTTCTTCGCCGAGATCACCGCGTTCCACGAGCTGTCGATCCGGATGCGCCTGCTGGAGCTGGCGCAGACCCAGCTGGAGTTCGGGTTCGACTACGTCCGGCTCGACCCGGGCGGCCTGGAGACCCTGGTCGCCCGGGGACGGCAGCGGGTGGCCTGCATGCGCGGGCCGAACACCCGGACCGTCCCGACCCGCGTGCCCGAGGCGCTGATCCAGGCGCTGGCCCCCTACGTCCCGGGGACCGGGCCGCATATCGAGGTTGGGAGCACCGCGTGAGCATCGACTCGACCTCCGCGGAGCGGCTGCTGGACACCCAGACGCTGCGCAGGACGTTCGGCTCGTTCGCCACCGGGGTCACGGTGGTGACGGTCGGCGGCGCGACCCCGCACGCCATGACGGCCAACTCCTTCGCCTCGGTCTCGCTGGACCCGCCGCTGGTGCTGGTCTGCGTCGGCCACAAGGCCGTCATGCACCAGGCGCTGGACACGGGCCTGTTCGGGGTGTCGGTGCTGACCGCCGACCAGGAGGGGATCGCGCGGCACTTCGCGGACGTGTCGCGCCCGCTGGGCGCCGCGCAGTTCGAGGACGTCGACTGCGACACCGGTCCCCTCACGGGGGTGCCGCTGGTCGCCGGAGCGCTGGCCAGGTTCGAGTGCGAGATGTGGAACACCTACGACGGCGGAGACCATTCGATCTTCCTCGGCCGGGTGCTGTCCATGGACCGGCCGGGCGTCGACCGCGACGAGGCGCTGCTGTTCTACCAGGGGCGCTTCCGCCGGCTCCAGCCCGGACGAAACCAGGTGAAGACATGAACGGCCGTTCATTATGCGGGCGGCCGGCATGAGCGCCGTCCGGCAGGTGGGAGGGACCCGGCGCGCGGGTGCGGCGCGCCGGCTCCCTCCCCGGACCCCTCGGAGCATGACGCCGCGGCTGCTGCGCATGGTGCTCACCAACCGGCTCGGCGTGCTCGACACCGCCGCGGCCCAGGGCGACGCCGTGCGGATCGGCTTCGGCGCCCGGGAGCTGTACTTCTTCAACCATCCCGACTACGCCAAGCACGTCCTGGCCGACAACTCCGGCAACTACCACAAGGGCGTCGGCCTGGTGCAGGCCCGCCGGGCGCTCGGCGACGGTCTGCTGACCAGCGAGGGCGACCTGTGGCGCATGCAGCGCAAGACCGTCCAGCCGGCCTTCCAGCACAAGCGCATCTCGCGGCAGTCCGACGCGATCGTCGCTGAGGGCGCCAAGCTCGTCGCCCGCCTGAAGGCGCACGCGGGCGGCGAACCGGTGAACGTCGTGAGCGAGATGACCGATCTCACGCTGGGTGTGCTCGGCCAGACGCTGCTGGACACCGATCTCAGCGCCTACTCCAGCATCGGTGAGGCGTTCGAGGCCGTCCAGGACCAGGCCATGTTCGAGATGGTCACCCTGGGCATGGTCCCGCTGTGGGCTCCGCTGCCCAAGCAGCGCCGGTTCCGGCGCGCCCGCCGCGAACTCGACCGGATCGTCGGCCACATGGTCACCGAGCACGGCGGGCGGGCCGAGGACGGCGACGACGTCCTCTCCCGGCTGATCGTCTCCACCCGTAAGGAGACCGATCCGGCCGTCGGACGGCGCCGCATGCGAGACGAGCTGGTGACGCTCCTGCTCGCCGGGCACGAGACCACGGCGAGCACCCTCGGCTGGTCGTTCTACCTGCTGGACCGGCACCCCGAGGTGCTGGAACGGCTCCGGGAGGAAGTGACCAGCGTCCTCGGCGACCGCATGCCGGTCCTGGAAGACCTCAACGAGCTGCTCTACACGGGGATGGTCATCCAGGAGGCGATGCGGCTGTATCCACCGGTGTGGCTTCTCAGCCGGGTGGCCCAGGCCGAGGACGAGGTCGGGGACTACCACGTCCCCGCCGGGGCGGACGTCCTCGTCTCTCCGTACACGATGCACCGCCACCCGAAGTTCTGGACCGACCCTGACCGTTTCGACCCCGACCGCTTCGACCCGGCGCACCCGGAGACGCGTCCGCGTTACGCCCACATCCCGTTCGGCGCGGGCCCGCGGTTCTGCGTCGGCAACCACCTGGGCATGATGGAGGCGACCTTCGTCCTCGCGATGGTGGTGCGGGAACTGCGCCTGTCCAAGGTCCCGGGCCACCGGGTGGTTCCCGAGGCCATGCTCTCCCTCCGCCTGGGCGGCGGTCTCCCGATGAACATCACCGAGTACTGACCGCATTCGCGCAGCACGCCCAGCCGGCCGGACGCATCAGCGTCCGGC
>JBOHBY010001067.1:0-1849 GCA_050698635.1 Spirillospora sp. | reverse complement strand
GTCCGGTGTGACGCCGTCGTTCACGGGTTCGGCCGCCTCTCGATTCGCTCTTGCCGGGGGGTGTGGGGGGTCGCCCCCCACAAGAGACTCGTCCGGTACCTTGAGCGTGACCGGCCGATCGCACTGGGACGCCTGGAGCATCGGGCCTCCGGCCGGTCGGAGCGGGTGAAAGGGCAGGTGCACAGCGTAGTGGCCCGATGACCGGGTGTCGTGGAAATCGAGGAGAGATGGCGACGCGGACGGTTGCGGTGGTGCTCGCGGGCGGGGTCGGCGCGCGGATGGGCGCCGGGCGCCCCAAGCAGCTCATGGAGGTCGGCGGGCGGCCGATCCTGGCGCACGCGGTCGGCGCGTTCGACGCGCATCCCGGCATCGGCGAGGTGGTGGTGGTGATGGCGTCGGGGCATCTGCGCGCGGCCGCCGAGATCGCCGCGCCGTTCCGGAAGACGGCGGCCGTGATCGAGGGCGGCGACACCCGCACCGCGTCCACGGTCGCGGCGCTGCGCGTGCTGGAGCGCCGTCCCGACGACGCGCGGGTGCTGTTCCACGACGCGGCCCGCCCGTTCGTCGACGCCCCAGTGATCGACCGCGTCCTGACCGCGCTGGACGACGACGATGCCGTCGCGGTGGGCATGCCGGCGTCCGACACCATGGTGGTGGTCGAGGACGGACGGGTCGTGTCCATGCCGCCGCGCGAGACGATGATCCGGTTCCAGACGCCGCAGGGGTTCCGGCTCGGCACGATCCGCAAGGCCTACGAGCTCGCGCTCGCCGACCCGGCGCTGCGCGCCACCGACGACTGCGGGATCGTGCACCGCTACCTGCCGGACGTCCCGATCCGGGTCGTCGCGGGCAGCGAGCGCAACCTCAAGGTCACCCAGCCGCTGGACGCCGTCGTCGCCGAGCACCTCGCCACCGGGGATCTCACCACGGGGAACACCTCTTGATCTTCGAGCGCACCCCGACGGTGATCGGCCACCGCGGCTCCGGGTCGGGCGACGACGAGAACACGGTGCCGTCGATGCTCGCCGCCGTGGACGCGGGCGCGTCCTGGATCGAGATCGACGTGACGCGCACCGCCGACGACGATCTCGTCCTGCGGCACGATCCGACGACTTCCGGCGGCGACTACGTGGTCGACCTTCCGGCCACGGCCAGCGGCCTGCCCCGCCTCGTGGACGTCTTCGACGCGCTACCCCCGGACGTCGCCGTGGACGTGGACGTCAAGACCGTCCTGGAGGACGCGGTGGACGCCCCGTCCCGCCGCACCGGCGCGCTGCTGCTACCGGTCCTGGAGCGGGAGGCGGAGCGGCGCAGGCTGCTCGTGACGTCGTTCGACCCGTCGCTGCTGACGTTCCTGCGGGACGGGCTGCCCGGCGTCCCGCTGGGCCTGCTGACGTGGCTGCGGTTCCCGCTGTGGCACGCCGTCCCGGCCGCGGCGGGCCTCGGGCTGGACGCCGTCGCCGTGCACACCGGGTCGTGCGGCACCGACCATCCCGACACGCGGCTGCGCCCGCTGGAGCACTGCGTGGACGTCGCGCACAAGGCGGGCCTGGAGGCCGTCGTCTGGTGCCCGTCGGCGCAGGACGCGCCAGGCTACGCGGCCGCCGGGTTCGACGCGATGGTCGTCAACGACGTCCCCGGCGTGCTCGCGGCCCTCTGAACGTCAGCGCTCCAAAACGTCAGCGGTTGCCGCCGTACATGCGCGTCCAGTCGCCGGGCTCGTCATCGTCGTCCGACGACCCGCTCCCGGAGGACGGCTTGGGACGCTCGGCCGGGGGCGGCGAGGGCGGCAGCGGAGGCGGGTTGGACGCGGCGGGCGCGGCGGGCGCCTGGCCATACTGGGGTGTGC
>JBOHBY010001066.1:0-2300 GCA_050698635.1 Spirillospora sp. | reverse complement strand
GCCATGGCCCGGTCGGCGGCGTCGCCGCGCAGCACGGCGTCGCGTTCGGCCAGGACCTCCCGGCGCTGGAGCCCGATGAGGTGGTTGTAGCGCCAGGTGTTGCGGTGCAGTTCGAGGTCGACGCCCTCGGCGACGCGCTGCGCGTGGCCGACGATCCAGTGCGCGCCCTTGTCGGTGATGAGGCCGTCGTCGCCCGATGACGCCCTGCCGTTTCTCTGCGGCGTCCTCTCGTCGGGCGCGAAGCGGGTGACGAGATCGTCCTGGACGCTGGTGAAGAACACCGAGCCGCCCGGGTCGCCCTGCCGTCCGGCGCGGCCGCGGAGCTGGTCGTCCAGGCGGCTGCTGTGGTAGCGGCCGGTCCCGATGACCAGCAGCCCGCCCGCCTCGACGACCCGGTCGTGGCCCGCGCCCTCCACGTCGGCGGGGGCCGTGCCGGGCGGGGTGGACGGGCTGCCGCCGAGCCGGATGTCGGTGCCGCGCCCCGCCATCTGCGTGGACACGGTGATCGCGCCGTACGCCCCGGCGTCGGCGATGATCGCGGCCTCCTCGGCGTCGTTCTTGGCGTTGAGGACGACCCGGTCGAGCCCGGCCCGGGTCAGCCGCCGCGCGAGCCGTTCGGACTCGGCGACGTCGCCGGTCCCGACCAGCACCGGGCGCCCGGTGGCGTGCGCCGCGGCGATCTCCTCGACGATCGCGACCTCCTTGTCGGCGGTGGTCGCGTAGAGGCGGTCGGGCTGGTCGTCGCGGACGCAGGCCCGGTTCGGCGGGACGACGGCGATCGGCAGTGCGTAGAACTCGGTGAGCTGGCCGGCGACCGCCATCGCCGTCCCGGTCATGCCGCACCGGGTCGGGTAGCGTCCGACCAGCTCCTGCACGGTGATCGAGTCGAGGATCTCGCCGCTCGGGGACGCCGCCAGCGCCTCCTTCGCCTCGACGGCGGCCTGGAGGCCGTCCGGCCAGCGCTGGAGGAGCGCGACCCGTCCCCGCGACTCGCTGATCAGCTTCACCTCGCCGTCGCGGACGAGGTAGTCCACGTCGCGCACGAGCAGCACCTCGGCGTGCAGGGCGACGTTCACGGCGGTGAGGGTGCTCAGCTGCTCGGGCGCGTAGAGATCAAGGTCGAGGACGCGTTCGACCTCCTGGGCGCCCGCCGGGGTGAGCTGGACGTTGCGCGCCTCGTCGTCGGTGGCGTAGTGCAGGCCGGGCCGCAGCCGCCGGACCAGGTCGGCGTAGCGGGGATCGGCGGCGTCGAGGTCGGCGGCGCCGGCGAGGACGAGCGGCACCATCGCCTCGTCCACCAGCACCGAGTCGGCCTCGTCGATCAGCGCGACGGACGGCTCCGGCTGGACGACGTCGCCGGCGTCCACGGCGAGCCGGTCGCGCAGCAGGTCGAAGCCGATCTCGCTGACCGGCGCGTAGGTGACGTCGGCCCGGTAGGCGGCGCGCCGCTCGTTCGGCGTGGACGACTGGCCGACCCACCCGGCCGACACGCCGAGCAGCTCGTACAGCGGCCCCATCCATTCGGCGTCGCGGCGCGCGAGGTAGTCGTTGACCGACATCACGTGGACGCGGCGCCCGCGCAGCGCGTACCCGGCGGCGGCCAGCGCGCCCGACAGGGTCTTGCCCTCGCCGGTCGCCATCTCGGCGACGTGCCCGGACAGCAGCGCGAGCGTCCCGATGAGCTGGACGTCGAACGGCCGCTCGCCGAGGGTGCGGCGCGCGGCCTCGCGGCCGAGGGCGCACAGCTCCGCCAGGTCCTCCTTCTCACGGAGGACGGCCGCGGCGGCGGTCAGCTCGGCGTCGGACAGCTCCCGGACGCGCTCCTCCCGCTCACCGGCCTCGTCCACCAGGGCGCGGAACGGCGCGAGATCGACGCTGCCGGGCTTCTGGACGAGCCGCCGCAGCCGCTCACGCAGGGCCATAACGTCCCCTCGGTTCATCGGTCACGGTTCCCCCAACGGGCTCACGCGGGACTGGGTTCCCTCCATGATCCCAGGGCGCCCCCCATAAGTCCCGGGGTGTTCTCCCCACTTGGTCTGACCTCGAATTCATTCCTCGGACGGATCCCCTGGACCGCTCCGCTCTGGGAGGATGAGGACATCACGGGGTTGCGGTGGCGCGGGGAACGCCGCCGCGGAACAAGGGTTTCGCAATGACACCTACGGCACGCAAGGCGGCGGCGCTCCGGCGCAAGCGCCAGGTCATCAGTCAGACCGTCATCGACCGAGCACTGAACGACCCGCGGCGCCACCAGAAGCAGGCCGCTGCGGCCACCGCCAAGTAAGAACGCTTCACTGAGC
>JBOHBY010001065.1:0-2687 GCA_050698635.1 Spirillospora sp. | reverse complement strand
GTTCAGGCGTGTGACCAGGCGCATCGCCAACGGACGCAGCAGCGTGCCGATACCGGTGAGGATCCACAGCAGCAGCTGCCCGACTCCCGCCACGATCCGGCCGGACAGCCGCCACGCGTGGTGCGCGACGGCTGGGCCGAACCCCGCGGGGCCGGGTCCGGTCCGGGCCTTGTCATCGGATGTCACCACTCAATACTGACCGCTGAGGCGTGCACTCACCTCACCGCGCGGATGTATGCGGGCCGCGCGGCTCCGTCTGGAGTACCACCCGGTTTCCCTCCTTGAGGGGGACGTGCCGGAGACCGCTGCGAACGTAGTGTTCTAACCGTGACCGCAACGGCGGCGGCACCGACGTAGGGGGTTCGGGGCCACCGCCGCGGTCACACCAGAACCACCCGGTGTTCAGGGGTCCGGGTGGGGAGGCATGGGAAAGCACCTCGCCGGACGGCCGTGGTTCGCGCCTCTGCGGAGGCACTCGCCGGTCTTGCCTGGGCTGGGGTCGGCCGGCACGGCACGGCCGCCCGGCGAGGGGTCCCATGTTCCGCCGCCCCCGCGGTCAGGAAGACGCGCGGGGGCCCGTCCAGGATGACGCGAGCCTTTCTGCGACCACCCCGTGTTCAGGCGTCAGGACGATGCCGGGGTCTCCGGGGACGGCGTGTCGCTCTTCTCCAGCTCCGCCGCCGACGTCTTCGCCGACGACGTTCCGGCCGCGTCCGTTCCGGCCGCGTCCGTTTCGGCGGTGGTGTCGCGGGGCGCCTCGTCCAGCGCCGGTTCCAGGTAGATCAGCTTCGCCTCGGGGAAGCGCGCCCGGATCCTGGCCTCGGCGGCGTCGATGCCGCGGGCCACGTCGGCGGCCGTGTCGTCATGCTTCACGGCGATCTTCGCGGCGATCAGCAGCGCGTCCGGGCCGAGATACTCCGTGCGCATGTGGATCATGTGGTCGACCTGCTCCACCGACTCCAGCGCCTCGACGATCGCCTGCTCGTGCTCGGGCGTGACGCCCTCCCCGATCAGCAGGCTCTTGGTCTCGATCGCCAGGATCGTCGCGACGATGGCGAGCAGCACGCCGATCGCGACGGTGCCGATGCCGTCCCAGACGCCGTCGCCGGTCGCGACCGCCATCGAGACACCGAACAGCGCCAGCAGCAGGCCGACGAGGGCGGCGAGGTCCTCCAGCAGGACGACGGGCAGCTCGGGCGCCTTCGCGCGGCGGATGAACGCCCACCAGGACTGCTCACCGCGGACCAGGTTCGACTCCTTGATCGCGGTGCGGAACGAGAACGTCTCCATGATGATCGCGACGATCAGCACCCCGAACGCCCAGCCCGGCGACTTGACCTCCTCCGGATGGGCGATCTTGTGCTGGCCCTCGTACAGCGAGAACACCGCGCCGACGGTGAACAGGACCACCGCGACGACGAAGGCGTAGAAGTAGCGTTCGCGGGCGTAGCCGAACTGGTGCTGCTGCGTCCGCTCGCGCTTTGAGCGCTTGCCGCCGAGGAGCAGCAGCCCCTGGTTCCCCGAGTCGGCCATCGAGTGGATCGACTCGGCGAGCATCGACGACGAACCGGTGAACGCGAACGCGACCATCTTCGACGCCGCGATCCCGAGGTTGGCGGCCAACGCGGCGACGATGGCCTTGGTTCCACCCTCAGCACTCATCTCTACGCAATCCTCGCTTTGAGCTCTTGAATGGCAGGCACCGGAGTGGGATCCACACCCAGCGCGATAGCCAAGTAAACCGTGACATAGTCGGCCAGCGCGATCAGAGTGGCGATTCTTTCCAGCGGATGCACGCCCTCCGCCCCGATCTCGGTGACCGCGACGCCCCGGTCCCGGGCCATCTCGGCGGACGCCTCGCACCGCTTGCGGACCTGCGGATGTTCCTCCACGTCCCGCAGGAGGACGAGGTGCAGGCCGTGCTCGGGTTCGTCGGCCCGGTCGCGGAAGAAGTCGTCCAGATCGTCGGCGCCGCCGGGGCCGTCCGGGTCGGGAGAAGGGGCGGCGCTGCGGCGCGCGAAGTGGCCGTCGAAGGCCATCACCTGGTTGTGGTTCGCCTCCGGGACCTCGCCGAAGACGCCCGGGTATTTGGCGTTCTCGTTCAGCTGGCAGCACAGCCGGTACGCCGCCGTCGCCGCCAGCGCGGACGATCCCCACACCAGCGGCACGTCGCCCGCGATGTCCAGCGCCATCCGCTTGGCGGGGTTGACGAACGGTTCGCTGGACGGACGGCACCGGTACGCAACGTCCTCCAGCCGTTCGGCCGTCGACTCCAGGACCGCGTCGGGTACGTCCGCCAGACCCAGCGTGCGCGCCGCCAGGACGAGCGGGATGGTGAGCCCCCACAGCGTCGAACGCGGCTGCCCCACCGAACGCACTGGAACGAACACACCGCGGCTTCTGCCGGACAGCTCCGCGAGCGGCGAATCCGTCCCGCCGACGAACAGGAGCCTGCATCCACGGCGGGCCGCCTCCGCGGCGACCTCAAGTGTCTCTTCGGTCTTCCCCGAGCAGGACACGGCGATGACGAGGTCGGCGGCGCCCACCCAGCCTGGCAGCCGGTAGCCGCGTACCGTCGTCACCGGGACCGAGCAGCCCACACCGCACACCGCGGCGAGGACGTCACCGGAGATCCCCGAGCCGCCCATGCCGGCGACGACGATCGCGCGGGGCCTGCCGTCCTCGGC
>JBOHBY010001064.1:0-8198 GCA_050698635.1 Spirillospora sp. | reverse complement strand
GGTGTGCACCGAACAGGCGGCGCACACCGGCCGCATCGTGCCCCGTTCGCCCGCTTCCGCCGGGGAAGCGCGCGTCGTACGGTCGCGACATGTCCTCGTTATCCCTGCGCCGCGCACTGGTGTGCGTGGCATTCACCGGCCTCGCCGGTGCGCTGGTCGCCCCGCCCGCGGCGGCGGACCCGGCGGCTACTTCCCCGAGACCGCCGCACATCGTGGGCAACCACACCGAGCCCGTCTACGACTACGCCGGCGCCATCCGGGAGAGCGTCTGGGTGACGACGTCACTGGACAACGACCGGGACGGCGCGCCCGACTCGATCGCCTTGCCGTGGTGGCCGGGGACCTGGATCCGCGGGAACGGGCCGGTGTTGCGCAGCGGCATCAGCGTGATCTGGTTCAGCGTGACGGGACCGGCGATGGCGCGCGTCTGCGGCTCGGGCAGCTTCGGCTTCTCGTTCTCCGCCTCCGCCTCCGCCTCGACCTCGCGCGACACGTACCGGTGCAGCGTCCGCAGCAGCACGAACAGGCCGAGCATCGACACGATCGGCGGGACGGCCGCGGTCGCCTGGTAGGAGAACGACTGGTGGCCGACGTGGCCGACGTTGAAGATCAGGCTCGCCGTCCAGCCCGCGATGGCGATGGTCAGCGGAAGGGAGAAGTCGAGCCAGCTCATCAGGTGCCGGCGGCGCAGCACGAACGCGTCGATGGCCAGCAGGAACAGGCCGAGCTCGCCCACGATGATGAACAGGTCGACCAGCAGCGGGAACGACTCGGCCTTCCAGCCGCGAAGGCCGTGCTCCAGGGCCCAGTGGTAGAGGCCCGCGTAGGACTGGGCGAAGCCGCCCGCCGTGGCGGTCAGGACCGCGGCCGCCATGAAGGCGATGGCCCCCCACCGTGTGATCGCCTGTGCCCGGTTGGCAGCGCTCATGCCGCGTGTGCTCCCAGATTTCCCTACACAACGGAAAGTGACCGGACGGAGACTATCCATTCCTTTGGCGGTCCGTGGGGGATTTCGATCAATTCCCGGTTCCGTCCGGGCCTACGGAAGTCCCCCGGGCATACGGAAGTCCCCGCCGGGGCGCGCCGGTGCCCGGGCGGGGACTGGATTCCGTGGGAGCGACGGAATCTGGCCGTGGAGCGCGTTCAGGGAGAAACGCGCTCGGGGAGCGCGTTCAGGGGAGCGCGCTCAGCCGGAGGTGCTCAGGTGCGGATGACGAAGTCGATGGTCCCGGTCCGGCCGTTCTGGTCGGTGCCCATCGTCATCAGCAGCCGCGGGTCGAAGATCGTGTCGGTGTTGTTGCGCGGCTCACCCGGGAAGTACAGCTGCGTCGTCAGGATCCGCGCGTTCGGCGCCTGCACCTTGACGTGGATGTGCTTGGTGCGGCCCGGGTAGAGGCCCGGCACGATCGTCGTCAGGCTGTAACGCCCGTCCGCGCCTGAGAAAAGGTGGCCGCGCAGCACATAGCCGACGTTGTCGTAGATGCCCGCGTTGTCGCACTGCCAGAAGTCGAGCAGCGCGCGGTTCACCGGCTTGCAGTTGACGTCGTACACGATCCCGCTCACGGTGAGCAGGGTTCCCTGCTTGCCGGACCTGATGTCCGTACGCTCCGGCGAACCGGGGGTGAAGTACGGGCCCTCGGTCTGCGCCGGGGTGGGCTCGTCATCGCCGTCGGTGCACTTGGGCGTGAGCTCCAGCCGCCGCGGCTTGGTGCCGGCCTGCGCCGTCGCCGAGGTAACGGCGGTCACGGCGGCGGGCACGGCGAGCGCGCCGATACCGGCGGCGACGATGAAGTTCTTCCGGCTGATCCCGGATTCCAGCAGTTCCTTCTCGTCCTCTGGCATGGGGGGTGTCCTCTCGAGGTCTTTCCGGGCGTCCCGGGATCTTCCGGTACCCCCGGTCGGCGGGGCTCCCTGGGAGTCGTCGGCATATGTATAGGCCGGTCACGAGGGGTTGGTCTTGGGTTTCCCTGCCCGACATTTGGCGTCGAGTGACAAAGCCCGCCGCGAGCGTCGTGCCGACTCGCTCATTGACCTTCCTGACGCCTCGTAGAAACCTGGCGGGTGGCGTCCGAGACCCCCCGCCCGCCCACCTCGGAGGAGCGTCATGACAACGCTCGCTGACACCTCGGACCATGCTGCCCGTGACCAGGCAGAATACTGGCGTCACCTGATCACGACGGCGTTCGGTCCTTTCCATATCCACCCGCGCCTCGCCGGCGGCTTCGCCGCCCGCCTGTCCGGACGCACGCTCGGCCCCGTGGAGGCCGGAGACGTGTACGCTCCCCCGCACGCGGTGCGGCGCAGTGCCCGCCAGATCGCTCGCGACACGCGCGAGTGCTACAAGCTCGGCCTGGTTCTGCACGGGTCGTGCGTCCTTCGCCAGAACGGCCGCCACGCCCGTGTCGGCGTCGGCGACGTCGTGTTCTACGACCTGACCCGCCCGGTCGAGATCTCCTTCGACACGCACCACATCTTCACCGTCGTCATCCCGCACCGGGCCGTCCCGCTCCCGCCCGAGCGCCTGGCGGCCTTCGGCGGCACCCTGCTCGCGGAGCGCACCCGGCACGGCCGCCTGGTGTCCTCGCTGCTCGGTGCCCTCGCCGAGGACGGCGTCGAGGACGGCGCCGCGACCGACGAGCCCTACGCCCACCACCTCGGCGGCGCGATCGTCGAGCTCGTCACCGGCGCGGCCAGCGAGTGGCTGGGCGCGCCGCCGTCCCCGTCCCCGGAGGGAGCGGAGATGCTCCGCGCGATCAAGGAGTGGATCGAGGGCCGGCTGCACGACCCGGCGCTGTGCCCGGCCACGATCGCCGAGGCGCACCACATCTCCGTCCGGCAGCTGTACCGCGTGTTCCAGCCGGCGGGGACGACCGTGGCCCGCTACGTCCGCACCCGCCGTCTCGAACACTGCCGCCGCGAGCTGAGCGACCCGTTCCTCGGCACGCAGCGGATCGGCGCGATCGCGAACCGCTGGGGCCTGCCCGACGCCGCCGCGTTCAGTCGCGCGTTCCGCGCCGCCTACGGGGTGACCCCGACCGCCTACCGCGCCGCCACGACCGGCATCCTGCGGGACGGCTAGCGCCGCCGGGAGCGCCCGCGACGCGGCGCCGGACGGACGGCGTGGATGGGAGCCACCGCCGCCGGCCGGCCGGACGCGCCGCCGGTTTCGCCCGCCGTGCTCCCGCGCCGTCTTCGGGTTTACTGTTCTTGGAGACCCACAGGCAAGGGAGGCGGCTGGTGGCACCGTACGCGGCGCCCTCTCCGCGCTCAGGGTTCTGGGCCGCGCTCGACCCGGCACAGCGGTCGGCGCTGCGCGCCGCGGGCCGGCCCAGGCAGTACCCCGTGAAGGCGCCCCTGGTGTACCAGGGGGACGAGTCCGACCACGTGATCGTCATCGAGCGGGGCTGGACGAAGGTGACCTCGGCGACCGAGGGCGGCCACGACGTGGTGCTGGCCGTCCGCGGTCCCGGCGACCTGCTCGCCGAGAGCGCCGTGCTCGGCGGCCGGACCCGGTCGGCGACGGTGACCGCGCTGTCGCCCGTCCGCGCGCTGGTGGTGCCCGCCGCCCGCTTCACCGGCTTCCTCGACGTGCATCCCGACGTGTGGATGCTCGTGACCGGCACCTTCGTCCAGCGGCTCGACGACTCCGACCGGCGGCTGACCGCCCACATGAGCAGGAGCGGCGCGCAGCGTCTCGCCGCGCTGCTGACCGATCTGGCGGAGCTGTCGGCCCGGCACGTCCCGCCCGCGCCGGACGGGTCGGTCGAGATCGGCCCGCCGCTGTCCCAGGAGGAGCTCGGGAGCTGGATGGACGCGTCCAGGGAGACGGTGGCGCGTGCCCTCACCGGACTGCGCCGCGAGGGCCTGATCCGGACGGGCTGGCGCCGGATCACCGTCGTCGACCTGCCGGGCCTGCGCGAGTTCGCCAAGGAACCCGACTGACCGTCGTGTGGTGGCGGGGAGCGAACTTGTCATTGGCTAGATAGACTCGGGGCATGACCGACCAGCCGAGCTACCACCACGGAAACCTGCGCCGGGCCGTCCTCGACGCGGCCGTCGAGGCGATCGCCGAGCAGGGCCCCGCCACCTGGAGCCTGCGCGAGCTCGCCCGCCGCGCCGGCGTCTCGCACGCCGCGCCCGCGCACCACTTCGGCGACAAGACGGGCCTGCTCACGGCCGTCGCCGCCGAGGGATACGGCAGGTTCGCCGACGCGCTCGAAGCCGCCGGCGACGACCTGCACGAGGCGGGGCTCGCCTACGTCCGCTTCGCCACCGAGCACCGGGCGTACTTCGAGGTGATCTTCACCCCGGCGCTCTACCGGGCCGACGACCCCGAGGTGAGCGCCGCCCGCGAGCGCGCCGACCGGATCCTCGCCGAAGGCGTCCGCGGCCTCGCACCCGGCGAGGAGGGCGACCCCGGCGACCCCGGCGATGCGGGCGACCCCGGCGATGCGGGCGACGCCCGGACGCGCGGGCTCGCCGCCTGGTCGATCGTGCACGGCTTCGCGCACCTGTGGCTGAGCGGCGCGCTGACCGACCTCGGCGACGACCCGGTGGAGGCCGCCCGCCCCGTCATCCGCCTGCTCTTCGAGAGCTGACGGGTTCGGGGCCGACGGCCTCGCCTACGCGCCTTTCCGGGCGGTCAGGTCACTCTCGCGAGGCGGGCCCGGACCCCGATCCCGGCTCGGCGGCGCTGAGGGCGCGCTCGCGGCCGTCGGCGTCCTCGCCCGTGTGCCGCTCCGGGACGACCACAAGATCGGCCCGGAACCGTCGGTTGAGGGCGGCGCGGACCCGCTTCACGCCGCTGCGGGCGCGCGGGCTCTCCACCCCGCCGATCTCCGGCGGCACCTCCAGCGACACGGCCGCCGCCGGACGCGGGTCGGTGATCGCGGCGATCGCCTCGTCCGTCATCTCCCGCTCGACCTCGCTGAACCTGCCGTCCGGCGACATGCGGATGACACCGGTCTCCAGCCCGTGCTCGGCGATGCCGAGGTCGCGGTGCTGCAACCCGACGCAGATGCGGTAGGCGGCGACGTAGCCGATGATCGGCCCGAGGATGACCGCGACGCGGAAGAACCAGGTCGTCGCGAACAGCGAGATGTGGAACCGCTCGGCGAGGATGTCGTTGCCGCCCGCCAGCCACAGCAGCCCGAAGAAGACCACGCCCGCGACACCGATGCCCGTGCGCGCCGGGACGTCGCGCGGACGGTCCAGCAGGTGGTGGATCTGGTTGTCGCCGGTCACCCAGCGTTCCAGGAACGGGTAGGCGGCCAGGCCGGTGAACAGGATCCCCGGCACCACCAGCGCCGGGATGACCACGCTCATCGTGAGCGTGTGGCCCCACGCGCTGATCTCCCAGGCCGGCATGATCCGCAGCGCGCCCTCAAGCCAGCCCATGTACCAGTCGGGCTGCGAGCCGGAGCTGATCGCGCCCGGGTCGTACGGGCCGAACAGCCAGACCGGGTTGATCTGGATGAACGCCGCCAGCAGCACCGTCACGCCGATCACCCACAGGAAGAACGCCGTGGTCTTGGCGATGAAGACGGGGAAGAACGGGTAGCCGCGGACGGTCGAGTTCGAGCTCCCCTTGCCGGGGTACTGCGTGTGCGTCTGCCGCCACGTCAGCACGATCGCGTGCAGCGGGATCAGCGCGGCGAGGATGCCCGGGATCAGCAGCACGTGGACGATGTAGAGCCGCGGGATGATGTCGGTCCCCGGGAACTCGCTGCCGAAGATGAACATCACCGCGTACGAGCCGACGAGCGGGATGCCCAGCAGGAAGCCCTCCAGGATCCGGATGCCGGTGCCCGACAGCAGGTCGTCCGGCAGCGAGTAGCCGAACAGGCCGTTCAGCATCACCAGGATGAACATGAGGATGCCGATGAGCCAGTTCAGCTCGCGGGGCTTGCGGAACGCGCCGCTGAAGAAGTTCCGCAGCATGTGCACGAGGATCGCGGCCATGAAGATCAGCGTCGACCAGTGGTGCATCTGCCGGACCAGCAGCCCGCCCCGCACATCGAAGCTGATCTTGAGCGTGGAGGCGTACGCCTCGCTCATCTTCACGCCCTGCAGCTTGGTGTAGGAGCCGTTGTAGATGACCTCGTGCATGCTCGGCTTGAAGAACAGCGTGAGGTACACGCCGGTCAGCAGGATGACCACGAACGAGTACATCGCGATCTCGCCGAGCAGGAAGCCCCACTGGTCGGGAAACGCCTTGTGGAGCGCCTTGCGGGCCCAGCGGTTCGTGCCGAACCGCTCGTCCAGGGCTCGGGCGGAGCCGTCCACGGCTCTCGACGTCCGTCCGTTGGGTCGTCCGGCCGGCGCCTGGTACCCCGCCATCGTCAACGTCCTTCCGTCGCCGTTCAGCACACGCGCTTCTGCGCATAAGACCGATCAGCGAGAAAGAATGTGACATCGCAGGATGTGAAGCCCATCACACGCGTGGGGGCGGGGCGCGAGGGTCAGCAGGCGGGCACCGCCAGCCGGTTCCGCCGCCGGTAGCGGGGTCGCCAGCTCGTCCGGTAGGCGAGCCGGATCGGCGGCGGGAGCAGCCGCAGCACCGCGTGGCGGGTGGCGTCGGGCGCGCCGTCCAGCAGCCACGGCAGGAACACGCCGAGCCCGCGCAGGCCGAGCTCGCGGCGGAACTCGACGTCGAACGTGCCCCACTCGAACTCGGTGAGCGTGTCCGGGATCAGCGGGAGGACGTCGGTCTCCTTGAACTCGACGAGGAGGCCCACCGCCGCGCGGAGATCCCGCGTGTACTGGGCGAACGTCAGCTGGTCACGGCGCTCGACGGCGGCGTCGAGGGCGTCCATCAGCGGGACGACCCGCATCGCGCGCAGGGCCATGGCGTCCAGGACGGCACCGAGCCGTCCCGGGCCGTCGGCGTCCTTGGCGTACATCACCGACCACAGGGCGCTCTTCTCCGCGAGGTCCTGGACGCGCCAGTGGAACCTGAACAGCGACCAGCCCTTCGCGACCGCCGTGCCCGCCGTGCCGTGGAACGCGCCGTCCGCCTCCGCCACGGCCTCCAGCCGTGCCGTGTCGCGCCGGAACGCGTCGTAGGCGGCGTGCAGCATCGTCAGATCGAACCGCCGTGTCTCGCAGCCCATGACTACCCCTCGTGCGGGGCGGAACCCCGCGCCGCCCCGGTCGCCGCGCTCATGGTCGACTCCTGAACTCTCCGATTTCGGTGCCATCGGGAGAAGCGCACCTATAGAGAAGAGGGATCGAGCGCACCGGATTGTGACGCGATCCAGAACCCGGCGGATGTGATCTGCCCCACTGTGTACCGGGATAACCCGCCGCCCTGTACGTTGTCCGGATGGCTGTGGACGCGGCGGGCGCCGACATCGCGTCGCTCATCCTGCGGGTGTCGGCCGGCGGCACGCTGATCGCCCACGGCTGGAACCACGCGTTCGGCGGCGGCCGGATCGCGGGCACGGCGGGCTGGTTCGAGTCGATCGGGCTGCGGCCCGGCAGAGTGCACGCGCTGATGGCGACCGGCACCGAGCTCGGCGCGGGCGTCCTGCTGCTGCTCGGGCTGCTCACGCCGCTGGCCGCGGCGGGCGCGGTCGGCACGATGGCGGTCGCGTTCGTCACCGCCCACCTGCGCAACGGCTTCTTCATCTTCCGGCCCGGCCAGGGCTACGAGTACGTCCTGATGATCATCCTGGTGGCGTGCGCGCTGGGGGCGCTCGGCGGCGGCGCGGTCTCGCTCGACCGGGCGCTGGGGGTGGCGGACGAACTCTCTGGCTGGACGGGCCTCGCCGTCACCGCGCTCGCCGGCGGCGCCGGTGCCGCGCTCCTGCTGGCCGTCTTCTGGCGTCCGGGCGGCACATCCCAGGACGGCGACGCGGCCTGATCAGCCGGCCGGGCGCGCTTCCGGCGGCCCGGGCGCCCCGTGCGCCCCGAGCGCTCGCAGCGTGAAGCCCGTGAGGCGTTCCGCCGTCTCGTCGGCGGGGGCGTCGGCGGTGCCCGCCATCTGGTCCTCGAACGCCTGGCCAAGTGCGGCGCGCACGAACGGGGCGTCCCGGCCGGGATCGGCCAGCGGGAACGAGCCGTCCGCCCGTCCGGCCGCGAGGATCCCGGCGATGATCGCCTCCTGCTCGGCCCGCACGCGCCCGAGCTCCCCGGCGTAGCCGCGGGCCCGGGTCGCCTCACCGGAGGTGAGCGCGACCACGCGGCCGCGGCGGCGC
>JBOHBY010001063.1:0-2543 GCA_050698635.1 Spirillospora sp. | reverse complement strand
GTCCTCGGCGAATGGCGCCTGCGCAGCGGCGGCGGACGGGGCCGCGGCGTCGTCGCCATGTTCGCCGGGGAGTCCGGCACCGGCAAGACCATGGCCGCCGAGGTGCTCGCCGCCGAACTCGGCCTCGACCTGTACGTCGTCGAGCTGCCCGCCGTCGTCGACAAGTACGTCGGCGAGACCGAGAAGAACCTGGAGCGGATCTTCACCGAGGCGGACCGGATGGACGCGGTGCTGCTGTTCGACGAGGCCGACGCCGTGTTCGGCAAGCGCTCGGACGTCAAGGACTCCCACGACAGGTACGCCAACCTGGAGAGCGCCTACCTGCTGCAACGGCTGGAGTCGTTCGGCGGGATCGCAGTCCTCACCACGAACCTGCGCGCCAACATCGACGACGCCTTCACCCGGCGCCTCGACCTCGTCATCGACTTCCCGTTCCCCGACCCGGCGCAGCGGCTGGCGCTGTGGGAGCACTGCCTGGCGCCGCCCGTCCCGGTGGACGGCGGCGTCGACCTCGGCCGCTGCGCGCGGGAGTTCGAGCTGGCGGGCGGCGCGATCCGGAGCGCGGCCGTGACGGCCGGGTACCTCGCGGCCGCCGCCGGCCGCCCGGTCTCCATGGACGACCTGCTGGCCGGAGCGCGCCGCGAGTACCGCAAGCTGGGCCGCCTGCTGCCCGGCGACATATAGCCCGAGGCCGGTGTCATCGTGGGTCGAACGGAATCCGCATGGCCGAGATGTTCTCCTGGTCCAGCGGGACGTTGGAGCGCACCTCGATCGGCGAATTGCCCGACCGGACCCAGAATCCGACGCTCAGCTTGCCGCCGTTGATGTCGCGGAAGTCCTCGCCCTCGGCGAACAGCAGCCCGACCTCCTCGGTGTACTTCTGCCATTCCCTGTTCGGCTGGAGCTTGAATGCCTTGAAGACCTCGCGGCGCTGGAGCACCGGCTTGTCCCCGTCGAAGTTCCAGTCGAAGATCACCGAGATGGACGCGTCCGGATCGCCGTTGGAACGGACCCAGAAGTCGAACGTCGTCTTGCTTCCCGGGTTGTAGGCGTCCTTCATCCCGCACAATGTGTAGCGCACGGCACTCCACGTGCATTTCCATTCGTCGCCCACCCGCTCGAACCCCGGGCTTTTGACGGGAAACGGCCAGGTGGCCGGCTGCTCGTCCGGTTTCGGGGGGTCGGGCCACGGCGCGGCCTTGCTCAGATAAAGCAGCCGGTGCCCGGAACCGCCGAGCGGACGCTGCCCGCCGTCGCCCTCGCCGCCGCCGTTGCCGGGGGGCTCGTTCCCGCCGGGAGGCGGGGCGTCGGGAGCCTTGCGCGGCTCCTGGTCGGGGGCCGGGGCCTTGGCCGGTTTCTGGTCGTTCGGGAGGCTCAGCGGGTTCCCGACCGGGACCATCCCGCCGTCGCGGGCCTTCGAGCCGAAGCCGGGCTTGAAGGTGAACCACGCGATGGTGAACGCGAACGAGGCCGCCACCAGTACGCCCAAGAAGCCGAACAGCCAGCGCGGCAGGACCGCCCGCTGGATGAACACGCCCCCGACCTCGACCGGCTCCGTCCCGGAGCGCAGCACGTTCACGGTGTAGGGGTGCGACTCGCGCTGCCCGAACCAGGTGATGGCGCCGGGCCTGATCCGTCCCCGCACCCACGCGGCCCGTCCCGGATCGACCTGCACGTTCGCGGGATGCAGCTCGAAGCCGAGCCGTCCGCTGTTGTCCTTGCCGGTCAGCGACGCGGTCATCCGGGTGTTGCCGAGGTTGTCCACGGCGAACCTCGGCTTGGCGCGGAACCGGCCGCGCACGGTGTGCGGCAGCAGTTCCGCCCGCACCTCGGTGAACGGCGTGACCGTCAGATGCCCTTCCACGACGGTCTTGCCGCCCGGCTGCTCGGTCGGGACGACCTCCACCGCGAACGGATGCCCGCCGGCGGTCGCGTCCGGGGTGCGCGGCGGCCGGAAGGTGATCTCCGCCGTGCCGGCCGTCCCCGGGTAGAGGCGCAGCGTCCGGGGCTCGACCGCGGCCCACACCGCGGGCGTGCCGGCGACCGCGATGCGATACTCCTCCACCAGATCGGTCGTGTTGCGCAATTTCAGCGTCACCGTCGCGGCGTTTCCGGGATCCACGGTCACCGACGCCGGATCGAGAGAACTCCAGATACTCACCGCCTGAACGCTAGGCGGGCACGTCCGCCGCGCGGAATGGCCGGTGGTGCACCCCCGGGTGCACTCCTCCCTGCCCCCACCGCAGCGGTGCTCCCTCAAACCGGCGTCTGGCGAGGGGAGAACGGTGTGCTGACCTTCGGATGAAGGACGCCGTCCAAGGTCTGCTCCACGATCGCGGCCGTCTCGAGCGCGGTGCCGGGGAGCGGGAGGTCCGCGCCGACATAGCAGTCCGGCCGGACGATCAGCAGGCGGTCGGTGCGGTCGGGCAGCCAGCCGGTGAGCGCGCCGGTACCGTCGTGCAGGGTGGTGGTCGCGGTGGTTTCCGTTCCGGGGCCGTCCGGTCTGACCAGCGTGAGCCGGCGGTTCGCGGCGACCCCCGTGG
>JBOHBY010001062.1:0-3205 GCA_050698635.1 Spirillospora sp. | reverse complement strand
CCGGCGTCGGGACGTTCGTGACGCGGACGCTGGCCGGCGGGTCGCTCGCCGCCCACGGACCGCTGCGCAAGGACCTGGAGCGCTGGCTCACCAAGGCCCGGCTCGCCGGGATGGACGACGAGAGCATCGAGGCGCTGTTCATGACGACCTTTCGGTCCGCCGGTCAGGAGGAAATAGCGTGACCGCCGCGCTACAGGCCCAGGGGCTGGGGAAGAAGTACGGGAAACGGTGGGCGCTGTCCGACTGCACGCTGGACATCCCCGCCGGACGCGTCGTCGGCCTCGTCGGCCCGAACGGCGCCGGCAAGACGACGCTGCTGAACCTCGCCGTCGGGCAGCTCCGGCCCACCGAAGGCAGCATCCGGGTACTCGGCGGCCGGCCCGCCGACGGGCCCGCGCAGCTCGCCAAGATCGGCTACGTCGCGCAGGACACCCCCACCTACGCGGGCCTGACCGTCGCCGACCACCTCAAACTCGGCGCGCGGCTCAACCCCGGCTGGGACGACGACCTCGCCCGCGCGCGCGTCGAGCGCCTCCGCCTCGACCCCGGGCACCGGGCCGGAAAGCTGTCGGGCGGGCAGCGCGCCCAGCTCGCCCTCACGCTCGGCATCGCCAAACGCCCCGAGCTGCTGATCCTGGACGAGCCCGTCGCCGCCCTCGACCCGCTCGCCCGCCGCGAGTTCCTCCAGGGCCTCATGGAGGCCGCCGTGGAGCACTCGCTGAGTGTCGTGCTGTCGTCCCACCTGGTGTCCGACCTGGAACGGACGTGCGACTACCTGATCGTCCTCGTGGAGTCCCGGGTGCGGGTGGCCGGGGACGTCGACGACCTGCTCGCCAGCCACCACCGGCTGTCGGGGCCGCGCCGCGACCCGTCCACGCTGCCCGCCGACCAGCACGTGGTGTCCGAGAGCCACACCGACCGGCAGAGCACCCTCATCGTCCGGACCGACGCCCCGATCCACGACCCCGCGTGGACCGTCGGGCAGGTCGGGCTCGAAGACCTCGTCCTCGCCTACATGAGCGCCGAGCCGGCGCGTCCCGCGCTGGAGGCCGTCCGATGATCTGGCTGACGCTACGGCAGTTCCGCGTCCAGGGCGCGGTGGTGTTCGGCGGGCTCGCCGTCCTCGGCGCCGTCCTGCTGTTCACCGGACCCGGCCTGGCGGACGACTACAACACCGGGGTCGCGTCCTGCGGCACACCGGACAACTGCTCGCGGTTCTACCGGTCCTTCTTCATCGACCACCAGTACTACTTCGGCGGGCTGGTCGCCGTCGTCGCGTTCCTCCCGGGCATCATCGGGGTGTTCTGGGGCGCCCCGCTCATCACCCGCGAGCTGGAGCACGGCACGCACCGGCTCGTCTGGAACCAGAGCATCACCCGGACCCGCTGGCTCGCCGCCAAGCTCGGGCTGGTCGGCCTGGCCGCCGTGGTCGCCACCGGGCTCGTGGCGCTCGCCGCGGACTGGTGGTCCGACCCGCTCGACAGGTCGGCGCTCAACCAGACGGAGGTCGACGGCATCGCGCGCATCACGCCGATCGTCTTCGTCGCGCGCGGCGTCGTCCCGCTCGGCTACGCGGCGTTCGCGTTCGCGCTCGGCGTCACCGTCGGCGTCCTGCTGCGCCGCACCCTCCCGGCGATGGCGGTCACGCTGGCCGTCTTCGCCGCCGTCCAGATCGCGATGCCGCTGTTCGTGCGGCCCCACCTCGTCCCGACCGAGCACGGGACCGTCCAGATCACGGCGGACAACCACGGGGACATGATGATCGACCACCAGTCCGGGGCGACGCGCATGCGGGTGGAGGTGGACGCCGAACGCGGGGCCTGGACGCTGACGAACCAGACGATCGACGCGTCCGGCAACACGGTCAAAGAAATCGAGATCTCCAAGACCGCCGGGGGTGCGTGCCTGCCGCAGCCCCCGGACGCCGACGGTGGCCCTCCCGAGGGTCCGGGCCAGGGCTGCTTCGACTACATCGCCCAGCAGGGCTACCGGCAGAAGGTGGCCTACCACCCCGCCGATCACTTCTGGCCGTTGCAGTGGGCCGAGACGGGGCTGTTCGCCGTCCTCACCCTGGGAATGGCGGGTCTCTGCTTCTACTGGACGCGCCGCCGCCTCTCCTAGGGGGGCGAGGCGCCTAGAGGGTCAGGGCGCGCTCGATACGGTCGGCGGTCGCGCGCATCCGGTGCGCCGACCTCTCGATCCGGGGAAGCCTCCCGGGACGGCAGGAGATCGCGAGCGCGCCCATGACGGCCCCGGACGCGTCCGTCACCGGGACGGCGGCGCAGCCCGTCCCGAGGGCGTACTCCTCGCGGTCGAACAGCAGTTCGCAGGACGAGTCGAGCGAGCGCAGCAGCCGGCCGGGCTCGGTGATCGTGTGCGGGGTCAGGTCGACGAGCGGGTGCCGGGACAGGTAGTCGCGGCGGCCGTGGTCGTCGAACTGGCTCAGCACGCACTTGCCGAGCGCGGTGGCGTGCGCGGCGTCCTCGAAGCCGACCCACAGGTCGACGCGCGGGGCGCGCGGCCCGTCGGCGACGTCGACGAGCCGGATCTCGCCGTCCACGTGCATGCTGAAGTAGGCGGCGACGCCGAGCTCGTCACGCAGGGCCAGCAGGTTCGGGCGGACGCGGGCGAGCAACTGCTGCGTCCGGCTCCGCCCGTGCAGGGCCTCGACGCGGTCGCCGAGCACCCAGACGCCGTCCGACAGCCGGGTCGCGTAGCCCTCGTGCGCGAGCGTCCGCAGCAGGTGGTAGGTCGTCGCGAGCGGGAGCCCGGCCTCGCGGGCGAGCAGCTTGGCGGGTGCTCCGCTCGGATGCGACGCCACCGCCTCCATGAGATGCAGGGCACGTTGCACCGAGGCGATGAGAGTCGGTTTGCGTGTCTCACTCATCACGCACAGCGAACCCCTCCGCCCCGATCCGGTCAAGGGCTTCGGTGACAGTCCACCCCATTGGATCACTTCTGCTGTCCGATCGGGCAGTGTTTCCCGATCCCGCTACGGGAAAGGCCGTGCTCATGTATAGGAGCAGGGAGAAGTCCGGGAATACGCACACGTCTGGAAATTCACAGGACGCAGGCGGTCACGTCGATGAGCGGACGGCACGGAAGGTCGCCGAAGAGGCGCGTGAGGCGGAATGGCGGCTGCCGAGCTTCGGCAAGCAGCTCTTCCTCGGCGACTTCCGCCTCGACCTCGTCCACCCGCATCCCC
>JBOHBY010001061.1:0-1664 GCA_050698635.1 Spirillospora sp. | reverse complement strand
GCCGAGGACGGGCCCGCGGGCGAAGGGCCCCAGGTCCGCATCCTGAGCGGCACCAAGCGGTACCACCGCGCCGACTGCGCCCTCATCGAGGACCCCGGCTACGAGGCCGACGACCTGGAGTCGCTGTCGCGCGCCGAGGCCAAGTCCCGGGGCTGCACGCCCTGCCTGGTCTGCGAGCCCGACCGCGCGCACGCCCGCGACTGAGCGCCCCGCTCAGCCGCCGCGGCGCCCGCCGTCAGTCTCCCGGCTCCAGCCGCTTCTTCCCGCGCTCGTGGACCATGTCCTTGTCCTTGACGGCCTTCCGCTTGACCGATACGCCGCCGAACAGCAGCGTCCCCGTCAGCCGGATGACCGGCGCGTCCGGGTCCGTCGTGTCGTCCTCCGGCAGATCGTTCCCGCCGAAGATCGCCGTGGTGGACCCGACGACCCGCACCCCCGGCGGCACCAGAATGTTCACGCCGCCGAACAGGCACGTGACGTTGACGGTCACCTCGCTCTGGCTGAGGACGGCCTGCCGGAAGTCCAGGTCCGCGCCGCCGAACACGCAGGTGATGTTCGTCGTCGCCTCCGCCAGCCAGCGGCCCTTCCGCTCCACCCCGCTGAAGATCGCCACCAGGTTCGGCGACTGCGCCGGAGGCGCCGGAGGCGCCGCCGGCACCGGCGCGTCCTTGCGCAGCTCGACGCCCGGACGCGGCGCGTTCTCCGGCGGCAGGTCGCTGAGGACCGGCTCCAGCTCGGCGTACGTCTTCGCCTTGTACACCACGTCGATGCGCTCGGCGTGCTCCTCCGGCGTGATACGCCCCTCCGCCAGCGCCTCGCGCAGGCGGTCGGCGACCTCGTCACGATCGGCGTCCGACGCCCGCATACGCGCGGCCGACGACTCCGCGGGGACTCCAGACTCGGCAGGCTGCTCTGGATCACTCACGTACCTATGTTGGCCTAGGGGGGCGACCCCCTGGAACCCCCGCCGGCACGGCGGGCGCGCTGGGCTAGTTCTGGGATTTGCGTAGGTAGTAGGTGAGGCCCAGGTCTTCGTCGCGGGTGGCCTTGAGGTCCTGGGGGCGGCCTTCGGTGATGGTGGTGGCCAGGACCTCGGTGGCGACCTCTCCGGTGTGGGCGCGCAGGGCCTCGGCGAGGTCGGTGCCGGTGGCCTCCCACCACAGGTCGATGCGGTCGGTGACCTCCAGGCCCGCGGTCTTGCGGGCCTCCTGGACGAGCCGGACGGCCTCGCGGACGAGGCCCGCGCGGCGCAGCTCGGGGGTGACCGTGAGGTCCAGCGCGACGGTCTCGCCGGCGGCGCTCTCCACCGCCCAGCCGCTGCGCGGGCGCTCGGTGACGATCACGTCGTCGGGGGAGAGCTGGACGGTGCCGAGGTCGGCGGCCTCGACCTCGGCGGTGCCCGCGCGGAGCGCGTGGACGAGTGCCGAAGGGTCGGCGGACGTGATCGCCTTGGCGACCTTCGGGGTGTCTTTGGCGTAGCGCTTGCCGAGCTCGCGGAAGCTGGGCTTCACCTCGTACTCGACCAGGTCGCCGCCGATGGACGACAGCTCCTCGAAGCCGAGGACGTTCAGCTCCTCGGAGATCTGCGCGCGGAGCTGCCCGGGAAGCGCGGACCAGCCGGCGGCGCCGACGAGGGCGCGGCCGAGCGGCTGACGCGTCCGGAC
>JBOHBY010001060.1:0-4784 GCA_050698635.1 Spirillospora sp. | reverse complement strand
GTCGCCGATCCCGCCGAGACCTGACCGGCCGCGTCCACCGCGCGGACGCGGTAGACCCACCGGTTCGCGGCGGGCGGGAGGACCTCGGTGAACGGTCCCGGCGGCACCGGTTCGCCGTGGGCCGCGGCGAACAGCCGGTCGCGGTAGGCGTGCCGGCTCGCCAGATACACCAGGAAACGGTCGCTCACCGCGGAGCCGGCGCCGGACCGGAGCGCCGCGACGAGTTCGGCACGGTCCGCCTCGTTGGGCACCGCGATCTCGACCTCGGCGTCACCGGGCGCCGAGGGCTCGACCGGGACCGCGTGCACCCGCCCGTCCGACGTGGCGCGGCACGCCTCGACCAGCGCGCCGGCGGCGACGCGTTCGTGCCGGAGCCGCCCGGCCTGGAACGCCGCCGGGGGCAGGAAGGCCGTGAGGTCCAGCGGGAAGCGCAGCGGCTCCGCGCCGGGTTCCGGGGTCCGCAGCCGCGGAACCGCCGCGAGCGGCGGCGGGATCTCCAGCGCCGGCCGCCCGGCGTAGCGCCCGGAGGCGACGACCGGCGCGATCGCGCTTTCGTTGCCGGGGCGCGACTCCGCGCGCTGGTCCGCGACGTACGGCTGGTCGTCGGCGGCGCTGACCCCGACCCACAACGCGTCCGCGGGATGGCCGGGGGAGAGGGTGAGCCGGTCGCGGAGCACCACCTCGTAGGCCGTGGCGCCGGTGATCGGGACGGCCTGGATCCGTTCCGCCCAAGCCGGTGGGCGGGTCAGGCCGGGCGTAAGTGGGTGGTCGAGCCGTATCGGCCCGAGGGCGGGTACCGGCGCCGTGCCGCCGACCGTCAGCCGGGTCTCGACGACCATGGACACCGTGGTGCCGCCGGTGTGCGAGCGGATCAGGAACGGGTGCCCGGCGCGCAGCCGCAGCCCGGCGGCCAGGTCGGCCTGTACGGGCCGGTCGAGCCGCAGATCCAGGCCGTACGACGTGACCGGTCCGGTGCTGAGCGTCGTCACCTTGAGGACCTGCCCGGGGACGACGTTCAGGGGCGGCGCGACATAGATCCGGAACTCGCGCGCGTACTCGTCCTGTGCGCGTTGTTCCGCCCGCCAGCTCCAGCGCAGCGCGATCGCGTTGTCGCTGCCGCCGAGAAGGGCCTGCTCGGCGGCGGTCAGGTCGGACGCGCCGCGCACCAGGACGCGCGCCGCGACCTCGACCGGCACGGGCGGGGGAAGGTGTTTCTCCAGCCGGTGCGGTGCCGTCTCCGTCCAGGTCGGGCTGGGCCGTCCGATCGCGTCGACGGCGCGGACCCGGTAGCTGACGGACGCACCGGGCTCGGGCCCCGACGTGAGGACGTCCACCAGGCTCAGACCGACGTCGCCACCGGTGGGGCGGCCCGCCGTCTCCGGGAACGCCGGCATCAGTTCGGCACCCGGGCGCAGCCGCGGATCGCGGATCGCGGCGTCCCGGTCCCCGAGGGTCCAGTTCTCGTCCTCGTGCACGGGCGCCCAGCCGTCCCCCTCCCGGCGCTGCACCTCGAAGATCGCGGCGTCCAGCGGCGGGGCCGAGCCCGCGTCCAGTGGCCAGCCGGTCAGGCCGAACGCGGGTGAGGGCCGCCAGGAAACCCGGAAGCCGAGCTCGTGCCGGGCTCCCGCGACCGACTGCGCCGATCCCTGGGGCGATTGCAGATTCGCTGCGGACGCGTCCAGCGGGGCGGCGGGCGGCGGGGTGTCGGTCAGGACGATGGGGGGTGGCACGACGAACGCCTCCGCCGGGGCGTCATCCGCCGTCGAGACCCGCAGCGCGTGCAGGAAGCCCCGCCCCCGCAACCGCAGCTGACCCGCCTGCCCACCGAACACGAGCCGCGGCGCCGTGCCCGGAGGCACCTGGCCGGTGCCGTGCACCGTGTCGAACACGAGGTCGTGACCTTCGGCGAGTTCGAGGGTCACGGACGTCGCCGGTGCCGGAAAGTCCGCGACGAGGCTCCAGTCGTCGAGCGACGGGCTGACCCAGAACGGATCGTGGCGCGGCTCCAGCGCGATACCGCGCCTGACGACCTGCACCGCAACTCCGGACGCCGCCCCCGTGAGGCCGACGATCACCGGCTGCGGCAGCCGGATCCGGACGCCGCCGATCGAGAAGTCGGCCGGCAGCAGCGTCCCGGACGGCACGGTGGCGAAGCCGTGGTTGACGTCGGCGAGGTCCTCGGCCGGGAAATCCGCGCTGATCCGGTATTCGTAACCGCTCCCGTTGAGCAGCGCGGGGTCGTTGTCGAACAACCCGAACCCCAGGACTCGCCGCCATTTCGGATGCGCCAGCAGGACGCTCAGCGAGTCGAGTCCCCGGATCTCGTCGTCGTCCGTGCCGGGCTCCTCCCGCATCAGCAGCGCGAGCTCGGACGGGCGCGTCCCGGCCGCCCGCAGGATCGGCCGGACCACCTGGGCGACCCTGCCGAACTCCTCCGCCGCGACGCTCTCGCCGGGCAACAGCCGGTGCCTGGCCTCGGCCAGCTCGTCGGCCTCCGTGGCCAGCGAGGGCATCACCTCGCCGAACGGCGGCGTCAGGTCCCGGACGACCACCGTCGCGTCCTGCCACTCGGTCACATCGTCGACGCCGGGAAACTCGACGCAGACCCGTACCGCCGTCGGATCGAGGGTCACCACTTCCACCGCGTCGATCCGCGGCGCCCGCAGCATGTGTTCGGTCTGCCCGGCGACCGCCCCGCGCACGGCGACCGCCCGGTTCTCGCAGTAGGCGATGGCGAAGGACGATCCGGCCGTGACGGCGACCCGCACCAGCTGGTGATCGTCGATGAGATCGACACGGAACACCTCGGCCGGCGTTCCAGGGTCCGGCGACCCCGCGCCGCCCAGCGGATCGAGCCAGCTGCCCGGCCGCAATGTGACGACGCCGAATTCCAGCATCGCCTCCCGGGTCGTTCGCAGCTCCGCGATCGCCGCGGCGTCGAGCTGCCGGCAGTTCAGCGCTTCCCGGCCGCGCGAGAACCGGCGCCGCACCGTCCAGCCGCCCGGCGCGTACAACCACGACCGTGGCCCGCTCCAGGACAGATGGATTCCTCTCGCTCCCGCTGTGACCTGTGCGATCCCGTACGCGTCCACGCCGCCGGTGCCCATGCCCCGTCCCCCTTGTCTCTGCCGCCCATCCCACCCGGCCAGCGGGCCACGGCGCTTCGGGGAACTCCCTCAACCTGGCCCGGCGGCCCCCCGGCCCGGCCGGTCCGTGCGGGTGACGTGGGCGGTGAGCTCGGTACGGGAACGCAGGCCCAGCTTGCGGTAGACCGCGGACAGGTGCCGCTCCACGGTCTTGCGGGAGATGAACAGCGCGGCGGCGACCTCCGGATTGCTGAGCCCGCGGGCCACCGCCAGCGAGACCTGGAGTTCCTGCGCCGTGAGGTCGTCGAGCCCCGGCGTCCTGGCGGTGGCCGGTACGGCCACGCCCGCGGCGGTCAGCGCCGCCTGGGCCTGCCGGATCCAGGGCGTGGCGCGAAGCCGCTCGAAGGTTCGCAGCGCGTCGGCCAGCAGCTCGCCGGCCCGGGCCGGTTGCCGACCCCGCCGGCTCAGCAGGCTGTTGCCCCAGCACAGGAGCGTGCGGGCCCGCTCGAACGGGACGTCGGCGCGGGCGTGCCGGTTCATCGCCTCCTGGAAATGCTCGTCGGCCGCGTCGCCCGAGACGAGCAGCGCGCGGCACCGGGCGGCGGCCGCCGCCGGCCAGGACAACCCGGTCCGGTCCGCCTGCCCTTCGAGATCGGCGTGCCTGCGGAGCGCGTCGTCACGCCGTCCCGTGCGGATCAGCACCTCGACGTAGTCGGCGGCCCACGGCACCGTCAGCGGGCTGCCCAGCGAGATCTCGTCGAGCTGCGCGGCGAGCCGGTCCAGCGACCGCGCCGCCGCGCGGAAGTTGGATCCGCCCAGCTCGAACCGGCCGCGGATGGCGTTGGCGTAGGCGGACATACAGTCCACGCCGCCCCGCGCGCCGAGTTCCTCCGCCGCGTCCGCCAGGGCCAGCGCCGCCGCGTCGCCCCGGTTCGCCCGGACGTTGCCCAGCCGGGTCATGGCGTACGCCTCGGCGCCGAGCTGGTCGAGCTCGCGGGCCAGCCGGACGGCCTCGGCCGCGTCGGCGGCGGCGATCGTCCACGAACCCGTCCAGTGCGCGATGTCGCTGCGGCTGGCCAGCGCGTCGGGCAGGATCAGCGGCGCGCTCGCGCTCCTGGCGGCCTCGATGACCTGGTCGATCAGCTCGATCGCCTGGCCGAACCGCTCGCACCAGGTGAACGACTGCGCGGTGTGGCACAGCGCGGGCAGGGCGTGCGGGTTCTCGTGCGGCGTCAGGTCGAGCAGACCGTGGTCGAGCAGTTCGAGCCCACCGGCGACGTCACCGTTGAGGATCATGGCGTGCGGCGCGAGCGGCCAGGGCAACCGGCGGCTCCGCATCTCCTCCACGCTCAGGTATTTCAGGGCCTTGACCGCGGCGGCGGCCGCGTCGGGGGGACGGGCCCCCATGGTCTCCAGCAAGGCCAGTTCCAGGTGGATCTCCGCGGCCCTGCCCGGATCGGACTCTCCGATGTGCCGCAACGCGTCGGCGAAGACCGCGCGTGCCTTGTTGATCTGGCCCGACCACATGGCCGCGCGGGCGTACTCGGTGCGCGCGTCGGCCCGGACCGCGGCGACGTCCGTGGTGGCGTAGGCGTCCCGTACCCAGCCCTCGACCAGGTCCAGCCGTCCGGCCGAGCGGGCGTCGGCCGCCGCCAGCAGGAGCCGTCGCGCACGGGCGTTCGCGGACCCGGTCAGCTC
>JBOHBY010001059.1:0-1628 GCA_050698635.1 Spirillospora sp. | reverse complement strand
CTCGTGACCGGGGCGGGCGATCGGCCCGGACGCGGCCTTCACGAACACCTCGCGTCCGTCGGCCAGGAACGCGCGGTGGAGCGTCCACGAGTGGCTTGATCCCAGGCCGTGGAGGCTTTCCACGCCGGTCCCGAGGAGGCGCTCAAGCCGGTCCCGCACGCCGGTCAGTGCTCCTTCAGCCCTGCGCGGATCTCCTCCAGGAGGCCGGGGACGGACGCCTCCACCTGCTCCAGGACGAGATCGAAATCGGCGCGCCCCCCGTAGTAGGGGTCGGGGACGTCGAGGTCGGACGGCGTCGCGTCCGGGTCGAACTCGCGCAGCAGCCGGACCCTGCCGCGGGTGTCCTCGTCCGGCGCCATCGACCACAGCGCCCGCCGGTGGCCGTCGTCCAGCGCGATGATCAGGTCGTAGCGGGTGAACCAGCCCGGCTCGAACTGCCGGGCGATGTGCGCCGACCGGTAGCCGGAGCGCCGCAGCGCCGCGATCGTCCGCTCGTCGGCCCCGTCGCCGACATGCCAGCCGCCGGTTCCCGAACTGTCGACCTCCACGTCGAGGCCTTCGTCCTCGACGTGGTGGCGCAGGACCCATTCGGCCATCGGGGAGCGGCAGATGTTTCCCGTGCAGACGAACGTGACGCGGTACGGCATCGCTCCATCATGCCCGAGGCCCGCCGGGATCGATGACGACGGTGTCGACCCCGGGGTGGCCCATGAGCTCCTTCTGCACCGCCCTCGCGTCCGCGACGTTCGCCACCAGCACCCGGAACGAGTCGGGAATGTCGCCCTCACGGGCCGATTCCACGAGGTCCTTGTCGTCGCTGAACTCCTTCTTGAACCTCTCGTACGCCTGCTGCTTCGTCTCGTAGGTGACCCGCTGCACCTTCGGCATGGTCTCCAGCCGCCGCTTGATCGCCTGCCGCTGCGTCTCGGTCGCGTCCTGGTGGTCGCAGGCCCGCGCGCTGGACCCCTTGACGCACAGGAACACCGCCACCTCGCGCTCGGCGGACGCCGCGCTCGGCCCGCCGTCGCCGAGCGTCCGGTCGAAGGCGACGTAGCCTCCCGCGGCCATACCGCCGATGACCACGACGAACGCCGCGATCAGCGCGCCCATTACCAGCGGGCGGCGGGCGGCCCTCGGCGGAGGCCGGTTCGGGAAGGGCGGCGGGGGGACGTCCCCGGGCCGGACGGTGTCTCCGACGTTCTTCAGCGCGTCCGTCAGGCGGTCTTCGGGTTCGTTCACTGTTCCTCCTCCAAGATCCGGGCCAGCGCGGCGATCGCCCTGGACGTGGTCGACTTGACGGTCCCGCGGCTCACCCGCATCGCGTCCGCGATCTCCTCCACCGACAGGTCGCAGTAGTAGCGCAGGACGAGCGCCTCGCGCTGCCGGACGGGGAGCCGGTGCAGCGCCTCCATGACCTCCCGCCGGTCCTCGGCGACCATCGCCTCCGCCTCGGCCGACCAGACGGGCGGCAGGTGGACGGCCCGGAACGGCCTCCCCCGCCGCCGCAGCACGGTCCGCGACCGGTTCAGCACGGCGGACCGCACGTACGTGAGCGCCTTGTCGCGGTCTCGCAGGCGCGGCCACCGCTTGTAGAGGCCGGTGAACGCGTCCTGGACGACGTCCTCGGC
>JBOHBY010001058.1:0-2069 GCA_050698635.1 Spirillospora sp. | reverse complement strand
CCGACCGCCCCGACCGCCCCGACCGCCCCGACCGCCCTGGCCGCCGCAGTCGTCGCCATCGCGCTGGCCGTCGTGGCGGGCTGCGGCGACGTGGACGACGGCGCGTCCGCGCGGGACGGCAAGGGCGGCGGGACGCTGACGGTGTTCGCGGCCGCCTCGCTCACCGAGACGTTCACCTCCCTCGGCCGGACGTTCGAGGGCTCGCATCCGGGGGTGAAGGTCAGGTTCAACTTCGGCGGCAGTTCGACACTCGCCCAGCAGATCACGCAGGGCGCCCCGGCGGACGTGTTCGCCGCCGCGAGCCCCACCACGATGAAGACCGTGACGGACGCCGGTGACGCCGCCGCGAGCCCGCAGGTGTTCACCAAGAACCGCCTGGTCATCGCCGTCCCGAAGGACAACCCGGGCAGGGTGGCGACGGTCGGCGACCTGTCGGGGCCCGGCCTCAAGGTGGTGCTGTGCGCGGTGCAGGTGCCGTGCGGGGCCGCCGCGCAGATGGCGCTCGCCGCCGCGAAGGTCGAGGTCGAGGCGGCCTCGCGGGAGCAGGACGTGAAGGCCGTCCTCACCAAGGTCGGTCTCGGCGAGGCGGACGCCGGGCTCGTCTACCGCACCGACGTCAGGGCGGCGGGAGGCAAGGTCACGGGCATCGAGTTCCCCGAGGCCGCGCAGGCGATCAACGACTATCCGGTCGTGGAGGTCGCGAAGGCCCCGCAGGGCGCGCTGGCGAAGGAGTTCATCCGGCTCGTGCTGGGGCCGCAGGGCACGGCGGTGCTGACCCGGGCCGGTTTCGAGGCGCCGTGAAGGACGCCGACAGGCCGGTCGGACGTCCCCCCTGGATCCTGCTGCTGCCCGCGCTCGCCGGGCTCGCCTTCCTGGTGCTGCCGCTCGCCGGGCTGCTCGTCCGCGCCCCGTGGTCGACGCTCGGTACCCGCCTCATGGAAGATCAGGTGCTCGACGCGCTGCGCCTGTCGCTGGTCACCGCGACGCTCGCGACCGTCCTGTGCCTGCTGTTCGGCGTTCCGCTGGCCTGGATGCTGGCGCGGGTCCCGTTTCCGGGGGTCCGGCTCGTCCGGGCGCTGGTGACCGTGCCGCTGGTGCTGCCGCCGGTGGTCGGCGGCGTCGCGCTGCTGCTCGTGCTCGGCCGTCGCGGGCTGGTCGGGGAGTGGCTGGACGACGCGTTCGGGATCACGGTCCCGTTCACCACGGCCGGGGTCGTGCTTGCCGAGACGTTCGTGGCGATGCCGTTCCTGGTGATCAGCGTGGAGGGCGCGCTGCGCGCCGCCGACCTGCGCTACGAGGAGGCCGCCGCCACCCTCGGCGCGGGCCGCTGGACGATCTTCCGCCGGGTCACGCTGCCGCTGGTCGCGCCCGGCGTCGCGGCCGGGGCCGTGCTGTGCTGGGCGCGGGCGCTCGGCGAGTTCGGAGCGACGATCACGTTCGCGGGCAACTTCCCCGGCCGGACGCAGACGATGCCGCTGGCCGTCTACCTGGCGCTGGAGACCGACCCGCAGGCCGCGATCGTGCTCAGCCTCGTCCTGCTGGCGGTGTCGGTCCTCGTGTTGGCCCTGCTGAGAGATCGCTGGGTGAACACCTCATGAGCGAAGCGAACCGGGGGGTGTGGGGGGTCGGCCCCCCACCGGGAACAGAGACGCTGGGGCTGGAGGCGCGGCTGGTGGTGCGGCGCGCCGCGTTCGACCTCGACCTCGCGCTCACGGCCGCGCCCGGCGAGGTGGTGGCGCTGCTCGGCCCGAACGGGGCTGGCAAGAGCACCGCGCTGCGCGCCCTCGCCGGGCTGGTCACGATGGCGGGCGGGCACGTCCGGGTGGACGGCGACGACCTGCGCCCGCTGCCCCCCGACCGCCGCGGTATCGGCATGGTCTTCCAGGACTATCTGCTGTTCCCGCACCTCAGCGCCCTGGAGAATGTCGCGTTCGGGCTCCGCTGCCAGGGCGTGGGCCGCCGCGACGCCCGGCGCCGGGCCGGGGAGTGGCTGGAGCGGGTCGGGCTGGCGGAGTTCAAGGGCAGCAAGCCGCGGCAGCTCTCCGGCGGTCAGGCCCAGCGGGTCGCCC
>JBOHBY010001057.1:0-2414 GCA_050698635.1 Spirillospora sp. | reverse complement strand
GCGGCATGTAGCGGTCCACGTTGTCCTTGGTGACCGTCTCGGACGCGAGCGTGACCGACTGCGGCACCTGCAGTTCGACCAGGTCCGCCATGCCCTTGCCCTGCGCGATCAGCCGGCCGAGCTTGATCGCGGACGCTGCCATCGTCGGCGGGTAGGTGACGGTCGCCTCCAGCACCCCGCCGGCCTTGATCTCCCGCATCGCGTTCGCCGAGCCCGCGCTGCCGACCATGAACAGCTCCTTGCGCCCCGACTGCTTGATCGCGGCGAGCACGCCCACGCCCTGGTCGTCGTCGTGGTTCCACAGCGCGTCGATCTTCTTGTGCGCGCGCAGCAGGTTGGAGGCGACCTGGTTGCCGGACTCGACGGTGAACTTCGCGTCCTGCTTCGCGGTGACGGTGAAGCCGTACGACTTCAGCGCGTCCGCGAAGCCCTTGCTGCGGTCCTGCGTCAGCGGCAGCGTCGCGATGCCCTGGACCTCCACGATCACCGGGTCGGTGACGCCCTTGTCCTTGAGCTTCTTGCCGACGTAGTGCCCGGCGGCGACGCCCATGCCGTAGTTGTCGCCGCCGATCCACGTCCGGAAGGACAGCTTGTCGGGGAAGACGCGGTCGAGGTTGATGACGGGGATGCCGGCGTCCATCGCCTTGCGGGCGACCTGGTTGAGCTGCTCGCCGTCGTTCGGCAGGATCACCAGCGCGCCGACCTTCGCGCGGATCAGCGAGTCGACGGCGGAGATCTGCTGGTTGATGTCGTTGGTCGGCTGGACCGGCTTGAACGTCACGTCCGGGTACTTCTTGGCCTGCGCCTCGGCGTTCTTGGCGATCGCCGCGATCCAGCCGTGGTCGGCGGCGGGCGCGGAGAACCCGAGCGTGACCTGCCTGCCCTGCTTGTCGTTGTCGCCGCCGAGCGTCCCGGCCTGCGCGGCGGGCGCCGGGTCGTCCTCGCTGTTGCTGGTGCAGGCCGCGGTGAGGGTGCCGGCCGCGACGACCGCGCCGCCGAACAGCACCCCTCTGCGGGACGGACGGGATGTGTGGTCGCTCATGGCGTGCTCCTGGTGGAGGGTTGGGGGGTGGTCAGGCGGGCGAGCGGAGCCCGCGGCGTTGCAGCAGCACGGCGATCGCGATGATCGCGCCCTTGGCGATGAGCTGGTCGCTGGTCTGCAGGCCGTTCAAGATGAACAGGTTCGTGATGAGCGTGAACATCAGCACGCCGAGGATCGACCCGGCGACGGTGCCGCGCCCGCCGGTGAGCAGCGTCCCGCCGATGATGACGGCGGCGATCGCGTCGAGTTCGTACAGGTCGCCGTGGGTGCTGGAGCCGGTGGTGGTCTGCGCCATGATGATGATCGCGGCGATCCCGCAGCAGAATCCGGACAGCGCGTACAGCAGCAGCGTGTGCCGCCGGACGTCGATCCCGGCGAGCCGCGCCGCCTCCCGGTTCCCGCCGACGGCGAACGTCCGGCGGCCGAACGTGGTGCGGTTGAGCAGCACCCACCCGGCGACGGCGACGGCCGCGAAGATGTACACGACCAGCGGCAGCCCGAGCGGCTTCGTCGTGGACAGCTTCTCGATCGCGTCGTTCTCCGGGCGGATCAGCTGCGTCTTGCGGTCCGACATCCGCTGCGCCAGGCCCCGCGCGGCGACGAGCATCGCGAGGGTGGCGATGAACGGGACCATCCGCCCGTAGGAGATCAGCAGCCCCGTCACGACGCCCGACCCGGTCCCGACGAGGACCGCGCACAGTGCCATGACCGCCGGGCCGTACGACTGCGTCGCGACGGTCGTCGCCCACACCGACGCCAGCGCCATCACCGAACCGACCGACAGGTCGATCCCGCCGCCGATGATCACGAAGGTCTGGCCGACGGTGATCACGCCGATGGTCGCGGCGAGCACGAGGATGCCGACCGCGTTCCCGGACGTCGCGAAGGTGTCCCGCTCGGTGATCACGCCGACCGCGCAGAGCAGCGCCAGCGCCGCGACGAGCCCGAGATGCCGGATCTCGCCGCCACCGGCCGACGGAACGTTCCCGACCCTCTTGGTCAAGGAGACGAGGGTTCCGCCCGGCCGGTCCAGCCCCGCCTTGGTCACAGCGCGCTCCCTTCCATGATCATGTTGAGCACGGCGCGTTCGTCGAGGTCGCGGGCGACGCCGGTGTGCACGACCCGCCCGTCGCGGACGACCAGCACCCGGTCGGCGAGCCCGAGCACCTCGGGGACCTCGCTGGACACCAGCAGCACCCCGATGCCGCGCCCGGCCAGCTCGCGGATCACCGCGTAGAGTTCGGCGCGGGCGCCGACGTCGACGCCGCGGGTCGGCTCGTCGAGGATCAGCAGCCGCAGGCCCGTCGCGCCCTTGCCGGTCGTCCCCAGCAGCCAGCGGGCGAGGACGACCTTCTGCTGGTTGCCGCCCGAC
>JBOHBY010001056.1:0-8436 GCA_050698635.1 Spirillospora sp. | reverse complement strand
ACGTGCTGCTCGCGCAGGCCAAGCGCGCGGAGGAGGCGGCGCTCGCGGCGAGCGGCCGGGTCGCGGGGGTCGTGCGGCTGGTCGGGTTCCAGACGGCGTTGCTGCACGTGCTGGCACCGGCGCTGCCCCGGCTGGCGCAGGTGTATCCGGAGCTTGTGGTGGACGTCCTGGACGAGGAGTTCCACCGCGTGCTCCAGGCGCTGGTGCTCCAGGAGATCGACGTGGTGCTGACGGACGAGTACTCGCACCTGCCGCGTCCACGGCGTCCCGAACTGGCGGCGGAGGTCCTGATCACCGAGGTCATGCGGGTCGGGCTGCCGGAGGAGCATCCGCTCGCGCGCGACGGCGGCCCGGTCCGGATGGTCGACCTCGCCGGATGCCCGTGGGCGACCGGACATGTCGGTACCAACCACGCCGACCTGCTCGAACGGACGTGCGTGGAGCTCGGCGGCTTCCGGCCCGACGTCCGCTACCGCTCGAACGACCTCATGGTCATCTTCGCGATGGTCGCGCGGGGCGGCGCCGTCTGCCTCGTTCCCGATCTCGCGCTCGCGGAGCGGGAGGAGGGCATCGTCGTCCGGGACGTGGCCGACGCCCGCGTCGACCGCCGCATGGTCCTGTGGACGCGGGTCGGCGCGGAGGTGCGGCCGTCGGTCAGGGCCGTCCTGGAAGAACTCCGCCGTTCGGCGGACGCGCTCGCTGAGCGCCGCCCCAGCATTATTCGTGGTGTGCGGAGTGATTAGGTGCTGAGGAGCGGCAGGCTCCTCCCGAAATGGCCGATGCCGTCCGTGCGGCGGGACGCCTCCAGACGCTCGGCGGGCACCTCGCCGTAGAGAGTGGTGCGTTGCTTCGCCGGACGGCCGGCGCGCTCCGCAATAGCCTCCAATTCGCTGATGGGCTTGAACGAGCCGTTCTCCGACCCGGCCATGCGGCTGATGGTCTCCTCCATGAGCGTCCCGCCGAGGTCGTTCACGCCGCCCTGAAGGACGCGAGTGCAGAGTTCGTCACCGAGCTTCACCCAGGACGTCTGGATATTGGAGATCGCCCCGTGCAGGAGAATGCGCGCCAACGCGTGGACGGCCACGTTCTCCCGGACGGTCGGCCCAGGCCGCGCCAGACCGGCGAGATAAATGGGCGAGTTGTGGTGCACAAAAGGCAGCAGGACGAATTCGCTGAACCCGCCCGTCCGTTCCTGGATCGAGCGGAGCAGCTTGATGTGCGCCACCCAGTGAGAGGGCGCGTCCACGTGCCCGTACATCATCGTAGACGTCGTCGGGATACCGATCTCGTGCGCGGTGGTGACGACCTCGACCCACTGGTCGGTGGGCAGTTTCCCCTTGGTCAACACCCAGCGGACGTCGTCGTCCAGGATCTCGGCGGCCGTCCCGGGAAGCGAGTCGACACCGGCCTCCCGCGCCGCCTCCAGCCATTCCCGGATCGACAGGTCCGTCCGGGACGCGCCGTTCACGACCTCCATCGGACTGTAGGAGTGCAGGTGGATATCGGGGGCCCGGCGCTTCACCTCGCGGGCGAGGTCGAAATAGGCGGTGCCCGGCAGATCGGGATGGATTCCGCCCTGCATGCAGACCTCGGTTGCGCCCGCGTCCCATGCCTCGTCCACGCGGTCGCCGACCTGGCTCAGGGAGAGCGTGTAGGCGTCGGCGTCCGTGCGGCGCTGTGCGAAGGCGCAGAAACGGCAGCCGGTGTAGCAGACGTTCGTGAAATTGATGTTCCGCGTGACGACATAGGTGACGTCGTCGCCTACCGCATCACGGCGAAGGTCGTCCGCCAGTTTGGCGAGGCTGTCCAATTCTGGCCCGTCGGCGTGGAGCAGCGCCAATGCCTCATCGTCCGACAATCCCGCGGGGTTCTGCTCCGCCCGGGAGAGAGCCGCCTTTACGTCGGCGTCGAAACGCTGTGGGGCCGACATCCGGTCGCGTAGCGCGTCCCAGTCGCCGTACACCTCGTCGAAATCATCACGCCGATCGGCGCTACGCCCGGTCGTGTCGATCTCGGCGTGCAGCTCCGTCCGCCCTGACGCTTCGAAGCCCCCGTCGGGCTCCTGCCACGGACGTCCCTCAAGAACGGCGTCCTCCCGCGCGAGACCGGTCGCCGGGTCGGCGAGCGCGGCGACGTGCGCGGTCAGCCTCGGGTCGAGCCACGGCTCGCCGCGGCGCACGTACTCGGGGTAGATCGTCAGCCGTTCGCGCAGCTCGAACCCCGACTCGGCCGTCCTCGCGGCCAGCTCGTCGATCTGCGGCCACGGCCGCTCCGGGTTCACGTGGTCGGGCGTCAGCGGGGACACGCCGCCCCAGTCGTCGATCCCGGCGCGCAGCATCAGCGCGAACTGGTCGGCGACCAGGTTCGGCGGCGCCTGCACGCGCGCCTTCGGCCCGAGGACGAGCCGCGTCACCGCGATCGTCGCGGCCAGCTCCGCCAGCTCGGCGTCGGGGGTGTCGCGCATCTTGGTGTCGGGCTTCGCCCGGAAGTTCTGCACGATCACCTCCTGGATCGCGCCGTACTCCCGCATCGTCCGCCGGATCTCGAAGATCGCGTCCGCGCGCTCCTCGACCGTCTCGCCGATGCCGATGAGGACGCCCGTCGTGAACGGGACGTTCGTGCGCCCCGCGTCCTCCAGAACGCGCAGGCGGACGGCCGGGTCCTTGTCCGGCGACCCGAAGTGCGGGCCGCCGCGCTCGCTGAACAGCCGCGTCGCCGTCGTCTCCAGCATCATCCCCATGGACGGCGCGACCGGCTTCAGCCGCTGGAAGTCACGCCAGGTCAGCACGCCCGGATTCAGGTGCGGCAGCAGCCCGGTCTCCTCCAGCACCCGGATCGCCATCGCGCGGACGTAGGAGAGCGTGTCGTCGTAGCCGTGCGCGTCCAGCCACTCGCGGGCCTGTTTCCACCGGTCCTCGGGACGGTCGCCGAGCGTGAACAGGGCCTCCTTGCAGCCCAGCTCCGCGCCCTGCCGCGCGATCTCCAGCACCTCGTCCGGGCTCAGGTACGGCGCGTCGAGTTTGTGCGGGACGGTCGCGAACGTGCAGTACCCGCAGCGGTCCCGGCATAGCCGGGTCAGCGGGATGAACACCTTGCGGCTGTAGGTGATGACGCCCGGCCGCCCTGCGGCGTCCAGCCCGGCGTCCCGGATACGGGCCGCGTGGGCGAGCAGATCGTCGAGCCCCGCCCCGCGGGCTCCCAGCAGTGTCGTGGCCTCGGATCGGTCCAGTGTCTTGCCGTCACGCGCGCGGGCCAGCGCCCGGCGAAGCGCGGAGCTCATGCCGTCCATGCGGGCACTCTATGCCAATCGTCATATTCCCCGCCGATCCGGCCCCCGGCCCTTCAGCTCAGCCCCGACGGCCCGCCGCCTATTCCCCCCAGCTCAGCGGACCTCGATGAAATCGTCCGGACTCCGGGGCGGACGGTCACGAGGCGGCGCGGCCGGATGGCCGACACCCACGGCGCCCATCGGGTCCCAGGCGTCCGGCAGGTCCAGGGACGCGCGGACGATGTCGCGGCAGAACATCGTGCTCGACACCCAGCAGGACCCGAGCCCCTCCACCGCCAGCGCGACCAGCAGGTTCTCCACGCCCGCCCCGGCCGCGACGACGAACATCTCGCGTTCCGCGCGGGCCCGGCGCTCGTCCGGATAGTCGTGCGAGCCGTCCATGACCAGGCACGGCACGACCAGGTACGGCGCGCGCCGCAGCACCTCGCCGCGCCGCAGCCGCTTGGTGACCGACTCCTCGGAGAACCCGTCCCGGCGCAGGTCGGCCTCCCAGGCGTCGCGCATCGCGTCCAGCAGCCGCGTCCGAGACTCCGCCGACTCCAGCAGTACGAAACGCCACGGCGTCGTGTGGTGCGGCGCCGGAGCGGTGATCGCGGCGGCGACGGAACGCCGCACCGCCGCCGGATCGACCGGATCGCTCGTGAACTCGCGGATCGTCCGCCGCGCCCCCAGCACCTCCGACGGCCCGTACCGGAACATGTCCTCCTCCGGTGGACGGACCAGCGCCCGCGCGCCCGGCCCGTCCTCCCGCGTGACCAGGTGCGACAGCCCGCGCACGACCGCGACCGGCACCCCGTCGAGCTTGCCCTTCACCAGCTCCGCCGCCGCCGCGACCTCGTCGGCGACCGCGACGATCGTGGCTTCGAGACGGTTCCCCCGGCCGTCGTCCAGGCCGCGCAGATCGCTGATCGGCTCCAGGCCCGCGACGCCGATCGCCGCGTCCGTCAGCCCGTTCCGCCATGGCCGCCCCAGGGTGTCGGACACGATCACGGCGACGTCCACCCCGGCCTGCTCCCGCACACCCGCGCGGATACGCCGGGCGGAGGCGTCCGGGTCCTCGGGCAGCAGCAGCACCGTGCCCGGCGCCGTGTTGGACGCGTCCACTCCGGCCGCCGCCAGCACGAGCCCCTGCCGCGTCTCCACGATCCGCGTCTCACCACGCGCATGGACCCGCCGCGCCACGACCCGCACGGTCTCGGCGTCGATGGCCTTCTCCCGGTCGTCCGCGACCAGAACCCGCCCCTCCGCCTTACTGACGATCTTGGACGTGACGACGAGCACGTCCCCGTCGACCACCGACCCGGCCGGAATCAGGGAGGCGATATCGTCCCCCGCCCCAACCTCCGGCAACCCCTCGACCCCGAAGACCTCCAACCTCACAGCCCCTCCTCCACCCGCTTCAACTCCAAAGCCAGATCGACGGCCGCCTCGGCGATGGCCGCCGTCGCCTCCGCGTCGCTCATCAGCAGCGGACGCGACCGCACCTCGATGCCCTCCACCCGCACGTCCGCGTCGGCGTCGTCGACGAGCCAGCCGTCCAGCAGCCCGAGCCCGTACAGCTCGGCGACCGCGCGGGCCGACGTCTCCACCCCGATCGCCGTCAGGCAGGCGTCCGCCATCCCACGCACCGGCGCGCCCCCGATGATCGGCGAGACGCCCACGACCGTCTTCGCCGCGACCGCGTCCCTGATCCCCGGCACCGCCAAGATCGTCCCGATGCTCACCACCGGGTTGGACGGCGGGAACAGCACCACATCCGCGTCCTCGATCGCCTCAAGCACCCCCGGCGCGGGCTTGGACTCCTCGGCCCCCACCGCCGCGATCGACAGCGCCGGGACGGACGCGCGAAGCCGTACCCACCACTCCTGGAAATGGACCGCCCGCCGTCCGCGCTCGTCCTCGATCACCACGTGCGTCTCGACCTGGTCGTCGCTCATCGGGATCAGCCGCACACCCGGCTTCCACCGGTCGCACAGCGCCTCCGTCACCGCCGACAGCTCGTACCCCGCCGCCAGCATCTGCGTCCGGACGATGTGCGTGGCGAAGTCACGGTCACCGAGCCCGAACCACTCAGGCCCGACCCCATAGGCGCCCAGCTCGTCCTTGACGGCGAACGTCTCGCCCGTCCGCCCCCACCCCTGCTCCTCGTTGATGCCACCGCCGAGCGTGTACATCACGGTGTCCAGATCAGGGCAGACCCGAAGCCCGAACAACGAGATGTCGTCCCCCGTGTTCCCGACCACGGTGATCTCCGCCTCAGGCATCGCCCCCCGGAGCCCCCGCAAGAACCGAGCCCCACCGATCCCACCCGCCAACACGACAATCTTCATGCTGGGATGGTATTGCCCAGGGAGGCGCCCCCCTGGAACCCCCGTCGGGCACGGTGGGCGCGTAACTCGTCCAAGTGGGGTGACATGACCCATCCAGGTCCGCAACCCTTGGACGAGTCACAACACCCTTACGCGGACAAGACCCGTGCCGGCGGGGGTTCCAGGGGGTCGCCCCCTGGGGGATAGGGTGTGTAGTCGGATTGCCTCGGTCTGGGAGAATTCACCGTGAACAAGGAAGCCGTCCAGCGCCTGCGCGAACCGGCCGCCTGGGTCCTGGTCGCCTCGGCGGGTCTGCAGTTGCTCGCGGGCATCATCTCGCTTCTCGGCGATGACGGCCCGTTCACGCTCAGCGCCCTGATCGAGACTCGTGACGGGATGTTCCTCCAGTTCGGGACGGTCGGTCTGCTCGTCCTGGCGGTCCTGCTGGTGACGTGGGGCGAGACGCCCACGCCGCAGGCCCGGACGATCGTCATGGGGGCGCTCGGCGTTCTCGGCGGTGTCGCCCTGTTCGGCGTCATCTGCTGGCTCGCCGGAATGCTCGCCGACTCCGACTCGACGAAGGCCCTCACGAAGCTGTCGGTGTTCCTGCTCGGCGCCGGGAAGATCGCCGTCGTCGGCGTCGGCGGCTGGTACGCCTACACCGTGTTCCAGGGGTTGCAGCCCGCGCGTCCGCAGATGCAGCAGGGTTACGGCGAGTTCGGCTACCAGCAGGGGCAGCCGGGTCAGCCCGTCCAGCCGGGTCAGCAGGGCTACGGCCAGCAGGCTTACGGCCAGGGTCAGCAGCAGTACGGCCAGGGTCAGCAGCAGGACTACCAGCAGTATCAGCAGTACGGCCAGCAGCAGCCGGGCGCCGAGGAACAGCAGGCGGCGGCGCAGCAGGGGTACGAGCAGCAGCAGGGCTATGGTCAGCAGGAGTACGGCCAGCAGGCTTACGGGCAGGGCCAGCAGCAGGACTACCAGCAGTATCAGCAGTACAGCCAGCAGGGCTATGAGCAGCAGGCCCAGGGTGGCCAGCAGCAGCCCAGCGAGCAGGAAGAGATGGGCGAGTGGACCCGTGCCTACGGCGGCGGCAGCGGCCAGGAGCAGGGGCCGCAGGGGACGCAGCCCGCGCCGCCGCAGCCGGGTGCCGGTGAGCAGGAGGGCGGCGACTGGTACCGCGACAACCGTCCGCCGCCGCCGCAGTGAGCCCGCCCCGGATTAAGTGATCTTCATCAAAGGTCGTCGCCGCCCATCCCGGCATAACCCGCTATGTCGCCCCGGAAAGCTCTATCGGCTTGACGGGGCGGGCGCTACACGCGTGTAATTTCGTCCGTGTAGTTTCAATGTCTTCTCGGGGGAAGGAACCGGAGGGAAGGCATTGACCAGGGGGTTCCACGGGCAGGGAGGTGCGCTGTGAGCGAGGTGGTCATCCCGCTGGCGCACGGCACAGACGGCGAAGAGATGGGCTGGTAGGAGCGCGCCCTGTGCGCGCAGACCGACCCGGAGGCGTTCTTTCCGGAGAAGGGCGGCTCCACTCGCGAGGCCAAGAAGGTGTGCCGGGCGTGCGAGGTGCGTATGGAGTGCTTGGAGTACGCGCTGCAGCACGACGAACGTTTCGGCATCTGGGGAGGTCTCTCCGAGCGGGAACGTCGCAAGCTGAAGCGCCAGGCCGTCTGACGCCGTCGCCGTGAGGCCGTAGGGACGCGGGCCGGGTAGGGGAGACCCGGCCGCGCGACCCGCGGATCTGCGGGATCGGAGGCGTGTCGGTCGTGGCCGCGCGTACAGTTATCAGCCGTGTCGGCCCCCGGGCCGGCACGGCTGCTGATGTTCCAGCCGGCCCAGCCCTGAACCTGTCGTCCCACAGATCGAGCGATCCTTGTCCCCCACTCTCGATCGCCATGTCGTCACGGCCGTCCTCGTCACGCACGACGGTGCGCGCTGGCTCCCCGAGACGCTGAAGGCGCTGCTGACGCAGGCGCGTCCGGTGCAGCGCCTGGTGACCGTGGACACCGGAAGCCGCGACCGCGGGCCCGCCGTGCTCGCCGAGGTCGTCGGCGCGGAGAAGATCCTCACGCTGCCCCGCACGACAGGGTACGGGGAGGCGGTCGCGGAGGCGCTCCGGCAGGACGCCGCGTCCGCGCCCGTCCCCGACGACGACCCTGCCGCCGACCAGCCACGCACGGAGTGGATCTGGCTGCTGCACGACGACTCCGCGCCCGCCCACGACGCGCTCGCCCAGCTGCTGCGGACCGCCGACACCGACCCGAGCATGGCCGTGCTCGGGCCGAAGGTCCGCGACTGGGACGACCGGCGCGTCCTGCGCGAGGTCGGTGTCACGGTCGACGCCGCCGGACGCCGCGAGACGGGCCTCGACCCGGACGAGTTCGACCAGGGGCAGCACGACGGCGTCCGGGACGTGCTGTCGGTCGGCAGCGCCGGGATGCTGGTGCGCCGCGACGTGTGGGACGAGCTCGGCGGCTTCGACGCCGACTTCGGCGTCTTCCGCGACGACCTGGACTTCTGCTGGCGGGTCCACGCCGCCGACCACCGGGTCGTGACCGCGACCGACGCCGTCGTGTACCACGCGGAGGCGTCCCGGCGCGGGCTCCGCGAGATGGGGATGACCGCCGAGCATCCGGCCCGTGTCGACCGCCGCAACGCCTTCCACACGCTGCTGGCCAACCAGCCGTTCGGGGCGATGCTGCGGTCGCTGGTCCGTAACGTGTGGGCTTCGCTCGTCCACGCGCTCTTCCTGGCGGCGACCAAGCGTCCGGCGGCGGCCCGCGAGGAGCTTCGTGCGCTCGGCGACGTGCTGCGCGACCCGGGACGGGTGCGGGC
>JBOHBY010001055.1:0-1729 GCA_050698635.1 Spirillospora sp. | reverse complement strand
GTCACGGGGCGTCCGCCCCGACGGGGCCAGGGCCGCTGGACGGGACCTCGGCGCCGAGCAGCCGCATGCCCTCCTCCAGGTCCAGCGCGGTGCGCACCCCGCCCAGCGACAGGCCGAGCTCGACCAGCGTGATCGCCACCGCCGGGCGCATCCCGACGACGACCGTCTCGGCGTCCATCAGCCGGGACATGGCGGCGATGGTGGCGAACATGCGGCCGATGAAGGAGTCGACGATGTCCACGGCGGTGATGTCGATGATCACGCCGTGCGCGCTCGTGGCGACGATCCGGTCGGCGAGGTCCTCCTGGAGCCCGAGGACGGTCTGGTCCTGAAGGTCGATCTGGATCGACACCAGCAGGACGTCCCCGATCTTGAGTATCGGCACCCGTTGCATTCAGGCCTCCAGGCCGTTCCGGGGGGTGTGGGGGGTCGTCCCCCCACCGGAGACAGGCCGGTGGACGACGCGCAGGCCGCTGCGCTCCAGGACGTAGGCCAGCGCGTCGGCCAGGCTCGCCTTGGTCACGATGTCGCCGAACTCGATGCCGAGCGCCACGATCGTCTGCGCGATCTGCGGCCGGATCCCGGAGATCACGCAGTGCGTGCCCATCAGCCGGGCCGCCATCACGGCCTTCATCAGGTGCTGGGCGACCTCGGTGTCGACGGCGGGCACCCCGGTGATGTCGATCACCGCGTACCGGGAGCCGGTCTCGACCAGCGTCTCCAGGAGGGTCTCCATGACGACCTGCGTGCGGGCCGAGTCGAGCGTGCCGACGAGCGGGACGCCGAGGACCCCGTCCCACACCCGCACCACCGGCGTCGACAGTTCGAGGAGCTGCTCGGCCTGGTCGGCGATGATCTGCTCGCGGGCGGACGCGTACGTCTCGAACGTCGCCAGCCCGAGCTCGTCGACATAGGACGAGAAGTCGATCAGCTCGCTGTAGGCGCGCTGGTCACGGGTCCTGCGGACCTGCTCGTACAGCGACTGCTTCAGCGCGAACACGCTGATCGCCGTCTCGGTCGGGCTGAACCCGTGCCTGGCCCGGCCGCGGGAGATCTCCGCCAGCGCCGCGCGCAGCTCGCCGCGGGCCGTCTCGTCGCCGCCGAGGGCGCGTTCGACCAGCCCGTACAGCTCGGTCAGCTCGGAGCGGATCTCACCCTCGGTGATCCGGCCGCGCACCTCGTCGCCGACCAGCTCGATCCAGCGGTCCAGCACCGGTTCCCGCCAGGAGCGCAGGAACTCGGTGATGCTCATGTCGTCGTCCGAGCCGTCGGTCATGGCGCTCCCATCCGTGCCCCCGGTCCCGGACGGCGTCGCGCGGGTCTCGCACCGCTTTTAGGGCGCCGGTCCCGGTCGCGCCACCCGGTGCTCACCCGCCCCACCGTAACCTCGGAACCGGCGCCCGCCGCCAGGGATGACCTGGACGTTTACGGAGGATGACCGCTTTTTGGCATTTGCCGCGCCCGCCGCTTCCGGGGTCAGTCCCACCAGAAGGACCAGTTGGTCTTGCCGCGGATCTCCTCCGCGTAGCCGGCGAGGGTCCCCGGGCCCTGGAAGAGGATGTCGGGGCAGAACGTCCAGTGCTCGGCGGCGACGTGGACGGCGTGCCGGGTCGTGACCGGCGGCGCGGCGACGCTGACCTCCAGGGTGTTGAACCCGAGCCCGACGACGCGGGCGCCGAACCGGTCCTCCCAGCCGCGCAGGACGGCCGCCAGCGGCGCCGTCCACTCG
>JBOHBY010001054.1:0-2138 GCA_050698635.1 Spirillospora sp. | reverse complement strand
ACCTGGAGCACATCGGGCTCCGGTGGTCGAGGCTCATCTCCGGCAGCGGCAGGAGCTGAGCCGCGCGCCCGTCAGATGCGCTGGAGGATGCCGCGGACGAACGCCGCCTGCCCGACGTGCTCGGTGCAGTCGTTGATGACGCTGACGAGCCGCACGCCCAGCGTGACCGGCGGGTTCCACGCGCGGTCGACGACACGGGTCAGGTCGCCGTCGGTCACCGCGCCCACGTACTTCACGGTCGCGGCGTGCACGACGTCGTGGTAGCCGATGAGCAGGTCGGGCGAGTCGACCTGGACCGACGCGACCTGGTCGGAGGTGTGGCCGTAGCCGGTGTCGGACGGGTCGAGCGGCAGGCCGAACCGGTCGGCCCAGCCGCCGTCCGTCCATGCCTGCGCGGTGCCGGCGACGGCGGCGATGTGGTCGTCCTCGACGCGGGTGAGGTGCCACACGAGCCACGCGATCGAGTTGGCGCCGGGGTCGACGCGGTAGCCGAGCTGCGACGAGGTGAGCCCGCCGACGGTCTGGTGGACCTGGTCCCGGACCCGTTCGAAGGCGTCGGTGAGTAGTTGCGCACTGGTCATTGATCACACGCTACCCGGGGCCGGGCTCCGCATTCACGGCAGGTGCGGCGGGTTCCGCCACGGTGTCCGGAACGCGGGCCGGCGCGTGGACCGGGAGGCGGACGGTCACGTCGAGCCCGCCGCCGCGGCGCGGAACGGCGGCCACCGAACCGCAGTGGGCGGTCGCCGTCGCGCGGACGATCGACAGCCCCAGCCCCGACCCGCGGTCCGACCGCAGCCGGTCGTTGCCGAGCCGCCGGAACGGCTCGAAGATCGTCTCGACCTCGTAGGCGGGCACGGCGGGCCCGGTGTTGGACACCGCGACCTCCGCCCAGCCGTCCCTGGTCCGCGTCGTGACCGACAGCTCGCCGCCGTCGCGGTTGTGCCGGACCGCGTTCTCGACCAGGTTCTGCACCAGCCGCTCGACGAGCACCGGATCGCCGGAGGTGACCGCCGGGGCGAGGGCGCGGCGGGACGTCACGCCGTGCGCCCGCGCCTCGGGGGCGGCCTGGTCCAGGACGTGGCCCGCGACGTCCGCCAGGTCCAGCGGGCCCGCGTCGACCGCGACGCTCTCGGTGCCCGCGAGGGTGAGGAGCCCGTCGATGAGCCGCTCGTGCCGGCCGTTGACGACCAGCAGCGACTCGCCGAGCCGCTTGACGTCGCCGGTCGCGTCGGGGCGGCGGACCGCCACGTCGATCAGCGTCCGGTTGATGGCGAGGGGGGTGCGCAGCTCGTGGGAGGCGTTCGCGACGAACCGCCGCTGGCCGTCGAACGCCCGCGCCAGCCGGCCGAGCATCGTGTCGAAGGTGTCGGCGAGCTCCTTGACGTCGTCGCGGGGCCCCTCGTAGCCGATCCGCTCGGTGAGGTCGTGGCTGCGCGCGACCCGCCCGGCCGTCTCGGTGATCGTGTGGACGGGCCGCAGTGCCCGGTCGGCCAGCAGCCAGCCGAACCCGAGCCCGGCCGCGCCGACCAGGCCGAGGGCGAAGGCGCCCTGGGTCAGCAGCGCGCTGAGCGTCCTGCGCTGGTAGTCGTCCTGGACCTTGACCAGCGCCCCCTCGACCTTCTTGTCGGCCATCCGCGGAGGCCCGTTCGGCGGCAGGTCCGGCTCCGACTCCATGGTCGTCAGGCCCTCCCCGAACACCCGGTTCGCCTTCGGGGCGGACTGGTTCTCCAGGTTGTTCTTCACCAGGAAGTAGGTCAGGCCCAGCAGGAGGACGCCGGTGCCCAGGAACAGGCCCGTGTAGAGCAGCGTGAGCCGCATCCTGATCGTGGGCCGCAGCCGGTCGGTGAACGTCGTCATGGAATCCGGTACCCCACTCCAGGGACGGTCTCGATGACCGGGGGATCACCGAGCTTGCGGCGCAGCTTCATCAGCGTCACCCGGACCGTGTTGGTGAACGGGTCGGTGTGCTCGTCCCACACCTTCTCCAGCAGCCGCTCCGCCGACACGATCGCGCCCTCCGCGCGCATCAGCTCGGAGAGCAGCCCGAACTCCTTGCGCGCCAGGTGGACGTACCGGCCGTCGCGGAGCACCTCGCGGCGGGACGGGTCGAGCCGGATGCCGGCGCGCTCCAGCGT
>JBOHBY010001053.1:0-1719 GCA_050698635.1 Spirillospora sp. | reverse complement strand
GAGAAACCCAATGGTGCAATTGCTGCAGGGCCGGCCGCGCATGCTCGACCGGACCAACAGGGCCGTGCGGAGGCAGATCGGCGACCAGGCGCGGGACATCCGGTTCGACGACCTTTGGCGGACGGGTGGAAATGTGGTCCCGCCGGGCGAGCACAATCCCGTCCGCATCGACAACCAGGGCGTTGGCTTCGATGTCGTCGACAATGTCGGAAACAGCTTTGGACGAGGCCAGCAGATAGCCGCGAAAGGAGGGAACGCGACCTATGCGATCGTCGCCGTCGCGAACACTTTCAACGGTCCCGAAGTGGCTCAGGACCGGCAGCGGGCCGATGCGCTCCTCGCGGCGGTGCGCAACGCGTTGATGCTCAGCGCGAGCAGCGACCCCGGGTGCGTTTACATCGTCGTGCCGTAGGCCCGGGAGAACGCCACCATTTTCTGCGGCACCCAATAATTTTCTTGCGAAGGAGTTGGTCATGAACGCTAATGATTCCGCTGGACGAGGTTTCTCCGCCCCTCCGGAGGGTGCGGGCGGCAGGGCGGCCGCGTCGTCTGATCCCAGGGTGTCCTTTCAGGCCCCGGCCGCGTCCGCGTCCGGGACGGCGCCGGTCTCCGCCGCCGTCCTGGACGCCCGCGACGAGATCGGCGCCGCCATCCAGCGTCATGTCGCGGACCAGACCGTCGCGCCCTACGCGCAGGCACTGGAAGGCGCGGGGAACATCCAGGGCGTGGCGATCGGGCTCGGCGACACCGGCGCCGGTGCGGGCGCCAGCGGTGGGCCCGGTGCGCCGGTCCTCACCGTTTACGTCGCGGAGCAGGCGCCTTCCGACGAGGTGCGGGCGGCGGTCGTGGACGCCATGGACGTCCGCTCCGCCGCCGACCTGCCGATGCGGGTCGTCACGACCGGGGTCATCGACGCGCTGTCGAACCGGGCGCGCGTCCGGCCCGCGCCCGGCGGCTTCTCGATCGCGCACTACCGGGTGACGGCCGGGACGCTCGGCTGCCTGGCGACCGGCAGGGAGCAGACCCGCGACGACATGCTGCTCTGCCTCAGCAACAACCACGTCATCGCCGACTCCAACCGCGGCGTGGCCGGGGACTGCATCTGCCAGCCCGGCCCGGCCGACTGCGGTACCTGCCCGGACGACCAGATCGCCGCGCTCGAACGGTTCGTCCCGATCGACTTCTCCGGCGACCCCAACCACGTCGACTGCGCCACCGGCTGGTGCTGGCCCGACCGGGTCAGGCCCGAGATCGGCTACCAGACCAGCGAGGGCGTCCGGCTGTTCCGGATCAGGTCGGAGATCGAGACACCCGCGCTCGGCATGGTCGTCGGGAAGTCCGGCCGCACCACTCAGCTGACAAAAGGCCTGGTCACGGGCGTGCGGTGGTCCGGTAGGGTGAGCTACGAGGGCGTCGGGCAGGCGTTCTTCACCGACCAGGTCGCCATCGAGGGCCTCGGCGGCGGGCCGTTCAGCGCGGGCGGCGACTCCGGGTCCTGCGTCTGGACCTGGGACGACCAGGAACCGGTCGGCCTGCTGTTCGCCGGTTCGCCGAGCCTCTCGCTCGCCAACCCGATGGCCCTGGTCGCCTACGCGCTCGACATCGACCTCTACACCTGACGATCAGGCAGAGGGAGGGCCATGAAGGATCGTGAACCACGCCGGTTCCGGAGCCCGCAGGGCTCTCCCGAGGCGGCGGCGGTGCCGTCCGGCCCGCCGC
>JBOHBY010001052.1:0-3539 GCA_050698635.1 Spirillospora sp. | reverse complement strand
ACCTGGTGGGAAGAGCGGATCCCGTTCGACGACCGCCTCGACCGGCTGGACCCCTACCTGCGCCGGATCGAGCACGGCCCGCCCCGGCTCTGACCGCTCACCTTCATCCTCATCGGTCGGGGCGGGTGAGGAGGTAGGAGCACGTGAGCAGGTCCAGCGACGCGTGACCGGTCGAGCTGAACACGGTGGTGCGGCGCGCCAGGTCGGCGGGGTCGGTGGCGAGCAGCGCGGCCAGGTCGAGCGCGGAGCGGTGGATCTCACCGGCCTCCGCGATCGCGATGTCGAGCGACTCGACGACCAGCACGCCGCGCTCCAGCAGCTCCCTGCCGACCTCCCGGGACGTCGGCGTGTGCGCGCCCATGCAGTTGACGTGTACATGCTCGGGAAGCTCGGCGGAGATCGGCAGCGGCTCGGACGACGTCGTCGCGGTGGCGACGATGTCGGCTCCCGCTGTGGCCTCCGCCGCCGAGCCGCACACCGTGACCTCGGCCGGTCCGGCCGCGCGGATCCTCGCGCCGAACGTCTCGGCGCCCCGCCGGGTGCGGGAGTGGATCCGGACCCGCGCGATCTCCCGGACGGCCGTGACCGCCAGATACTGCTGCCAGGCCTGCACCCCGGCGCCGACGATGGCCAGGGTGGTCGCCCCGGGGGCGGCGCAGTGGCCGGTGACCAGCGCCGCGACCGCCGCGCACTTGAGGTCGGTGACCCGCGCGCCGTCGAGCACGGCCAGGAGCCCGCCGGTCTCGGCGGAGAACACCGGCACCACCGAGGTCACGGTCGTGCCGGGGCCGCGGGTGATCGTGGCCGTCTTGTTGATGAAGAGGCGGTGGTCGGCCGAGACGGCGGGCATGGAGATGAACTTCGTGCCGTGCTCGTCCACGATCCGCTGGCGTGGCGGGACGCTCATCCGGCCGATCGCGCCGCGCGCCGCCGCTTCGCCGATCACGGTGGCGAGGGCGAGCACGTCTTCGGTGGTGTGAGGGGGCGTCCGGCCCCCGGCACGTGTGGACGCGCGCGTGGTGTCCACCGTTTCAGCCGACCTCGCTTCCGTAGCGGCGGAGCAGGGCCGTGGCGGCGGCCACGAACGGACGCCCGATCATCATCCCGTCGACCGAGGTGGCGTCGCCCGCACTGGCCTCGGACGCCGCGACGATCTGGCGGGCGAGTTCGATGGTCGCGCGGTCCGGGGAGAACCTCTCGTTGATGACCGGGACCTGGCGGGGGTGGACGGCGACCTTGCCGCCGAAGCCCATGTCGCGGTCCAGCGCCGACTCGCTCGCGAGCGTCTCGGTGTCGTGGTAGTCGAAGACCGGCGCGTCGATGCAGTCGATCCCGGCGCGGTAGGCGGAGTTGACGACGCGTGCGCGGGCCGCGTAGAGCGAACCCCAGTCCCGCCGGGCGCCGATCGCGAAGGAGTAGTCGGCCGCTCCGAAGACCAGGGCGCGCATGTGCGGGGACGATCGGGCGATACGGGCCGCGTGGTCCAGACCCTTGGGGGTCTCGACGATGACGGCGATGTCGGGGGCGTAGGAGACCGTGGAGAGGACGGACTCGACGATCTCGATCTCGCGCGCCTCCTCCACCTTCGGGACGACGATCAGGTCGGGCTTGGGTTCGAAATCGCGCAGGGCCAATAAGTCGAGTAATCCGTACACGGTGGTGAGCGGGTTGATCCGCAGGGCTTCGGCCTGCCCGCGTTCGGCGCCCTTTCCGGTGAAGAAACGGCGGCTCGCCTCGCGGGCCGCGTCCTTGTGGGCCTCGGCGACCGCGTCCTCCAGATCGACCACCGCGATGTCGGCGCCGCTGCGGTGCGCCGCCGCGAACTTCGGTCCCGACGTCGCCGGGGTGAACAACATCGAACGGTTGTTGGCGCTGAACTTCATCATCGCCGACACTTCTCCTTGGGGGTGGGTGCCGATTCAGGCGCACAGGCGGTTCACGCGCGCGGGCGATTCACGTGCACAGGCGGGTCAGTTCCTTGTCGAACCGCTCGATCTCGGCGTCCGGGATATTGGCGCGAATCATGACCCGCAGGCAGGCCACACCGCGTCGCACGATCGGGAAGAACAGGGAGGCGACGTAGAAACCCTCGTCGAGCAGGCCCGAGGCGACGCGGACGGCCTCTGTCTCGTCCCTCAGCATGACGGTGCGGATCGGAAAGAGGTCGCCCCGCTGCCCCGTCTCGATCAGGGAGTCGAACAGGGCGGTCTTGCGGTGCAGTTCGCTCTGCAACGCGTCGACCTCACCCGACAGATGAATTTCGGTCGACTTGACGATGCCGCCCAGTCCCGCGGTGTTGACGCGCTGCGACCACATGATCGGGCCGCTGTTGCGCATCAGCATGTCCTTGACCCGGCCCTCGGCCAGCGAGGGGTGGAACAGGACCAATCCGCCGGACGCGCCGAAGCCCTTGTTCAGTGACCCGACGATGATCGTGTTCTCGGTCAGTTCGCCGAGCCGGTCGAGCACCCAGCCGACGCCGCGTGCCCCGATGGTGGAGATTCCGTGTGCCTCGTCGTAGATGACGAGGAGGCCGTACTTTTCCTGGAGCCGGTGCAGTTCCGCGACGGGAGCGCCGCCGCCGGTGCTGTAGACGCCGTCCGCGACGTACGCCACGCGGGTGTTGGACGCGCATAACCGTTCCAGCTCTTCGACGTCATTGTGGCCGACCGTCACAACGGAGGTCTCGTCGGCCGCGGAGGCCTTCATCGCGTTCAGGCAGAAATGGGCGTTCTTGTCGAACACCATCAATGGCTCCGTGCCGCCGGTCAGCGCGCCCGACGCCGCCAGCGGAATCACCGACCAGCCGGCCGCCGCCCCCGAGGTCGTGGTGATCGCGGTGGCGCCGAACAGCCCTCCCAGACCCTGCTCGGCCTCCTCAAGCAGGGAGGACCGCATCCGCACGCGCGAGATGGTGGTGTTCAGCGTGCCTTCGCGTAGCAGGGCGTCCGCGGCGGCCCGCACGATCCGCGGGTCCTGGTCGAGCCCGAGGTAGGAGTACGACGACATGTTGGTGACCGGCTGGTCGAACCCTTCGACCCGCGCGCGGTCGGAGCCGCTGGCCGATAACACCAGGTCGGTGAGGCCGGCCTCTTTGCACGCGTCCCAGTAAGGCCAGCTCGCACCTAAAGCCTTCTTGATGTTGGCGAAGTCATGCAAGGGTCATTCTCCACTCCCGCTAAGAGCTGTGACGGTCGTCAACGTCAGTCCTTGTTCATGGTCGGGACCATGAAACTTCGTTCGGAGACGATGACGACCTCGCTTTTCTGGTTGATCCCCGTCGTCCGTATATCGACGATTCCCCGATTCGGGCGGCTCCGGGAGAGGCGCATGCTCAGGATCTCGCTTTCGGCGTACAGCGTGTCGCCGACGAAAACCGGATGGGCCAGCCGGATGGAACCCCAGCCGAGATTGGCGATACCGCGCCCGCTGGTGCTGCGCACGCTCATTCCGGTGACGATGCTCAGCGTGACCAGGCTGGAGACCAGCGGACGGCCCCATTCGGTCTCCTCGCAGAACGCCGCGTCGATGTGCAGCGG
>JBOHBY010001051.1:0-5568 GCA_050698635.1 Spirillospora sp. | reverse complement strand
GTCCTCGGCGCCAGGCCAGTGCGCGGTGAGCGCGGCGTACAGCATCCGGCCGAGGCCGTGGACGTCCTCGGCCGCGGGGTCGTCGGCGTACCGGTCGCGCAGGACGGCGTCGGTCGCGATGCCGAGGATCTTGACGGTGCCGCCGGTCGTCCAGACAAGGTCGCGGGGCGTGAGGCACAGGTGCGCGAGCCCGGCGGCGTGCGCGGCGGCGATCGCCTCGGACGCCTCGTACAGCAGCGTCGCGGCGCGGCCCGGTTCGAGCGGGGCCTTGGCGAGCATGCCCTCCAGGGTCTCCCCGACGACCCATTCGCTGACGACATAGGCGCTCTCGCCGCTGTCGTCGGCGTCGAACACCTGGGTGAGCCGGGGGTCGTTCAGCCTGCTGGCGGCGCGGGCGGACGTGACGACCTCGGCGATCCGGGGGAACTCGGGATCGAAGGTGCGGACCGCGACGGCCCGCGCGAGGATCTCGTCGATGGCCTTCCAGAGCGACGACCCGCCCGTGTCGCTGATGCGCTTCTCGAGCCGGTAGCGACCGGCGAGACGTGTGCCGGGCTCGATGACTGACGTGCTCACGGTAGCGTCCTGCACAGGTGGTCAGATCCCATGTTCGTGGCGTGGCAGCTTACGCCTCCGACCCTCCTCTTTGCGTTCCCCAGGGTGTCGCCCCGCAAGCCGAAGTCCCCCACATGGTAGTGGCTCCACGTACAAGTGGCCGCCTTATCGCCGCGCGTCCTTTTTTACTTTGCCTCTTTACTTTGCCTGGCCAAAGTGTCCGGGGAGCCTACGAGCGTCCGGGGAGCCTGCGGGCGAAGGTGTCGATGGTCGCCTGGACCTCGTCCACCCGCATCAGCTTGGCGAAGACGAGGTACAGCAGGCCGCCGCCGGCGGTACCGACCGCCAGGGTGACGAGCGCGGGCAGGAGCGCGCCGGTGTCGCCGACGGCGTCCGCGACGGTGTGCGCGGCGTAGGCGAACCCGACCAGCGGCCAGATCGCGACGAGCAGCTTCAGGTGTCCGCCGACGATGCGCCGGCCGTCGATGCCGCCGAGCTTGTGGCGCAGCACCAGCCAGCAGGTCAGCGCGCCGACGGTGTTGGTGACCGCGAAGCCGCCGGCGATGCCGACCACGATCCACTTCACGCCGAGGACGTTGTAGGCGGTGACCGCCATGATGATATTGGACGTGACGGACACGATGCCGACGAGCGCGGGCGTCCTGGTGTCGCCGTGGGCGTAGAAGACCCGCAGCATCAGCTGGTACGTGGAGAACGGCACGAGCGCGATCGCGAACATCTGCATGACGCGCGCGATGACCAGGGCGTCATCGGACGAGGTGTTGCCGTGCGCGAACAGCACCGTGGTGATCTCCGGGCCGAGCACCAGCATCAGCGCCGCCGCCGGCATGATGATCACCGAGGAGAGGCGGAGCCCGCTGGAGAACGCGGCGCGCACGTCGGCGGTCTTGCCCTCTGCCGCGAACCGGCTCATCCGCGGTAGCAGCGCGGTGATCACCGAGACGCCGACGATGGCGTACGGCAGCTGGAAGAGCTGGTAGGCGTTGAAGTACGGCGTGTAGCCGTAACCTTCGCCGAGCCCCTCGTCGACGGCGAGGTTCCCAGCCCGGTTCGCGAGCGCGGTGACGACGGCGAGCCCGGCCTGGGTCGCGACGACGTACAGCAGCGTCCAGCCGGCCATCTTCGAGACCTCGCCGAGCTCGCCGCGCTGGAAGTCCAGGCGGGGCCGCCACCGGAACCCGGCCCCGCGCAGCGCCGGCCACAGCGCGACCGTCTGCAGGACGATCCCGCCGGTCGTGCCGAGCGACAGCAGCAGCATCTGCCCGTCGGAGATGTTGGACGGGTCGACCCGTCCGGTGGTGATCACCAGGAACGCGCCGCCGACCGCGATCACCACGAGGTTGTTCAGCACCGGCGCCCACATCGGCGCGCCGAAGCTGCCGCGCGTGTTGAGGATCGCCCCGGCGAACGCGCCGACGCCGTAGAAGAAGATCTGCGGCAGGAAGAACTGCGCGAACAGGATCGCGATCTTCCGCTGGTCGCCGGTGTAGCTGCCCGCGAGGACGTCGATGAACAGCGGCGCGCACAGGATCGCGACGACGGTGAGCACGCCTAGGCCGATCACGGCGAGGGTGAACACGCGCTGCTCGTACCGTTCGCCGTAGGCGCGGTCGCGCTCCTTCGCACGGACCAGCAGCGGGACGATGACGCTGGTCAGGATGCCGCCGAGCAGCAGGTCGTAGATCTGGTTGGGGATGGTGTTGGCGGTGTTGTAGGCGTTGGCGAGCAGCCCGGTGCCGAGCGCGGCGACGATGACCGCCGTGCGCAGGAAGCCGGTGATACGGGACGCGAGCGTCCCCACCGCCATGATCGCGCCGGAGCGCAGGATGCCGCCGCCCGCGCTCTTCCCGCCTCCGTCGGTGTCCGCGCCCTGGCCTGTGCCTGCGCCGTGGCTTGGGCCTGGGCCTGGGCCTGCGTCGCCCGTGCCCGGGGTGCCGGGGAAGGAGTCCACGACCGTCTGACCAGGGATCGCGCCCGGCCCTCCGCCGGGGAGGGGGAGGTCAGTCGCCGTCTCGGCTGCGATGTTCCCCGCGCCCGGCGGCATGTTTCCCGCCGCCCCCGGTCCCGGTCCCCGCGCCCCCGGTCCCGCCCCCGGTCCCGCCCCCGGTCCCGCCCCCGGTCCTGTCTGCGGGGGGCGGCCCATCGGTGGCCTGCCCGGATATGGCGCCGGGTTCCGCGGGGCCTGAGGGTTCCGGGGCGCTTGAGGGTTCCGCGTTCCCTGTGCCGGATAGCCCGGGGGTGGCGGCGAACCCTGGTGCGGTGGGCCCTGGGGTGGTGGTGCCTGGCGCTGGGGCGGTGGTGGCTGGCCCTGGGGATATCCCGGGGAATTCGGCGCCGGAGTGGGGTTGGCCCTCGGCGGATAGTTCTGTGGTGGGTAGTGGCCCTGCTGAGGGCGGTTCTGGGGTGGTGGTGGGTAGCCCGGGGTCCGGGAAGGTGGTCCTTGGGGACCCGGTGTCGGGGGCTGGGGTGCCGGGGGCTGGGGTCCCGGGGGCTGGGGTCCCGGACGCGGGGCCTGCGAATCCGGAGCCGGGGCCTGGGAACCTGGGGCCGGGGCGCCCGTTCCCTTGCGCCGCCGTCCCCGCCGATCCCGTCTCGGTCGACCCGTCACCGCCTGCCTCCGCTTTCCGGCGGCGCCTTGCTCTGATGGCCCGCACTCCGACGCCCACGAAGAGTACGGCAAGTCCGCCGCCGGTGATGAGAAGGGCGAGACGCCCGTACCCGGTCGTGCGGACGGTGATGGTCTCGCCGCTGCCGAACGTCCGTCCGCGCGAGTCCGGAATCCACAGCTCCAGGCGCACATGGAAGTTGCCGTTGCCGGCGGCCTTTGCCGGGATCCAGCGCTGGGCCCGTTCCCCGGGCCGCAGGTTGATCACGGCCTCGTCGGGGTCGAGTTCGCCAAGCTGGAGTTTCGCGCGGCTCTCCGACGTCGGGACCGCCACCAGGCGGACCCGCACGGACTGGTCGTCCAGCGTGTTCTCGATGAGGACGGGCAGCTTGCCCGAGCTGCCGCCCATCAGCACCCGTTTGTTCTTGGTGGTGACGATGCGGACGCCCGCCATGTCGCCGGCGAGTTCCCGCGCGAGCTCCCTGCGCGCCGCCTTCGCGCGGCCGGGCGACGTCCGCCACGAGACGGACTGGAGGCGCAGCAGCGCGCGCTCGTAGGAGATCTTGATGTCCCCGGTCATGATCGCCTGGAACGTCGCGGCCTGCTGGGCGATCTCGCGGGTCTGCCTGAGGTGCAGGTCGCTGAGCTCGAACGCCTCGTAATCGTCGTTGTAGCCGTTGAAGACCCGGCCCTGCGGCTCCGCCGACTCGATCTTGCTCAGCGGCGTCTCCCGGAGCCAGGGCGCGCCCTTGGTGTAGGACAGCAGCTTCTCGGCGAAACCGGGCGCCGGGCTCCACTGCCGGTCGGGCGCGACGACGACGGTGCGCCGCAGGTTCGGCGTCTCCGCCGCGATCATCGCCGTCTCGGCGAGGAAGCGCTGCTCGGCCAGCGCGGCCGTGGCGGTGGACTTCGTGCCCTTGCTGACGATCTGGTTGAGCTTGTCGTCGTACACGAGGGCCTTTTCCTTACCCTCGTTCGTCTGGAGTGTCGTGGTGGCGTTCGCCGGTGTGCCCGGCGGCGGGATCTGGAACTGCGAGCTGTTCATCAGGAACGTCCCGCTGTCCTTGAGGGCGTGCTTGGCCAGCTGTCCGAGCGTTCCGGGGCCCGCGAGGCCGTACGGGGGCCAGGCGACATGCGTGTCGGCCGGACGTCCGAGGATCTTCGTCGCGACTCCGGTATTCCGCTCGTCGAACGCGACACCGATGTCGCGCGTCGTCTTGTGGCGGACGAGCGCGACGACGTCGGGGTCGCCATACGGGACGGTGAAGTACGGGTCGCTCTTCGAGGCGTTCCTCAACGCCGCCAGCCAGCCCGCCGCGGCCGCGCTCTTCTCCTTCTCGGCGGGCTTCCCGCCGAGCGACCGCACCGTGTAGTCGCCGGACGCCATCTGCTCGACGTCGTCGAGCAGCGCCGGATCCATCGCCCACGTGATCGGGGTGTCGCTCCCCGCGGCCGCGTTGACGAGCCTGCCGAGCCGTCCGTCGCGCGACAGATCCTTGCTGAGCTGGTCGTCGAGGAACGTCCGGTCGTTGGCGCGGTGCATCCGGTCGATCAGCGGCCAGACCCAGCTGATCTCGACCGGCTTGAACTGCGTCCGCTTCGGCATGAACGTCAGGAACGTCATCATCCCGCCGACGACCTGCTGTGCCGAGTTCAGCACCTCGACGCCCACCGGGTAGACGCCGGGCGTGCCGCCCGGGGCGCGCAGCCGCAGCGCCTGGGGGGTGGTCTTGAACGTCCAGCTCTGCGTCTTGCCGGGGGTCGCGACGCCCGCGAGCTGGATCTGCTGCGGCGCGATGTTGGGCAGCAGGCTCGGCTGGCCGGACGAGTACTGGTCGAGCTGGCTGCGGCTGTTGACCGGCTGCGCGCTGTAACGCAGCCGCAGGGTGACACCGGCGAGCTGGTCGTCCGAGCGGTTCCTGGCCAGGCCCGAGATCTGGATCCGCGAGTTCTCCCGGACGGGCTTCGGATCGATCTTGGTCAGCGCGAGCCCGACCGGAGCGCGCTGGAGCGCCAGCGCGTTGGCCTCGGGGGCCTTGCGCGCCTTCGCCGTGGCTGGGGACGCCAGGGTGGCGGGTGCCGCCATCGCGATGCAGGGCAGCAGGGCGGCCAGCGCGACCGCGCGCTTGACGGTTCTCACGCCGTGTCCGACCAGGCGCCGTCCGGAGCCGCGCCGTCGACCACGGGACCGGCCGTCCTGGGACGGCGGGCGTCCATTTCCCGCACCACGCCCCGATGGTAGTCCGCCGTGCGGCCCCATCTGACCGTCCCGTCCACCTGTGGCGCGGATTCGGTCACCACCCCGTCACCGCCACGGCACCAGCACCCCAAAACCCCACAGAACACAGACCCCCACCCGACCACACCGACCCGCGCCGCCGCCCCGC
>JBOHBY010001050.1:0-2371 GCA_050698635.1 Spirillospora sp. | reverse complement strand
GGCCCGTGCCGCCCCGCTCCGTCAGGCGGCCGCGCCCGGCGGACTCGCGGAAGAGCAGGGGCGCGGGGTGGCCGGCCAGGTGCATGCGGGCGGTCCGCCGGGACGGCGCGATCGTGATCATGCAGAGTGTGGTGAAGATCTCCTCGCTGCGCCGCTCGTGGCCGAGGACGGTGTCGAGGGTGCCGAGCAACTGCTCGCCGGTGTGGCCGGCGAGCACGAGCGTCCGCCACGCCATCCTGAGCTGGACGCCGAGGGCCGCCTCGTCCGGGCCGTGGCCCGCGACGTCGCCGATCATCAGGTGGACGGCGCCGCCCTCGGTCTGCACGGTGTCGTAGAAGTCGCCGCCGAGCAGGGCCCGGCGGCGGCCGGGACGGTAGCGGGTGTGGTGGCGCAGCGACGGGTCGTCGATCAGCGGGACGGGCAGCAGCCCGCGCTCCAGCCGGGCGTTCTCGCGGCCGAGGATGCGGGCCTCGACGAGCCGCCGCTCGGTCTCCTCCGAGCGCTTGCGCTCTATGGCGTAGCGGACGGCGCGGGCCAGCAGCGGCGCGTCGACCTCCTGCTTGACCAGGTAGTCCTCGGCTCCGGCGGAGACGGCCCTGACGCCGAGGTGCGCGTCGTCGAGGCCGGTGAGGACGACGACGGCCGCCGCCCCGGACAGCGCGAGCACCTGCCGCAGCCCCTCAAGCCGGTCGATGCCGGGGGTGGACAGGTCGACGAGGATGCACTGGGTGCGCCGTGTCAGCGTCCGCCGCGCGGTGTCGAGGTCGCCGGCGACGGTGATGCCGACGTCCAGGCCGCTCTCGGCGAGCATCTTCTCGACCATGAGGACGTCGGTGGGGTCGTCGTCGATGAGGAGCAGTTCGATTCTCTCCTCGGCCCTGGGCGTGAAGGGATGCGTCTGTTGGCTGATTGCGCTCACTGGGCTTCCGAAGTCGGGCTGGTGACAGCTCTGGCGTCGGCACGGGCAACGGCGTCCGTGGTCCGCTGTGGTCCTGCGGCCGCAGGGGAGCGGTACGGGCCGCGCCGGGGGAGCGGCATTGGCCTAGCCGCCGGGGTCCCGGCTCAAGGAGCGGAGGAAGGACGCTCCGTCCGTCCGACCTTAGCGTGTCCGAACGGCCCGGCGCACCCTAGGGGCACCTCCGCGGACGTGTTTACGGACAGACCGGAACCTGATCGCGCCACCTGGAAAACCAGTCGAACTTCGGACGTTCGGCCGCATAACCTTCGTCCGTGAAGCCGTTGCCGGAGAAAGATCCAGGCAGCCCCGACCAAGCTGTTCGAGGGGGGACGACCCCCCACACCCCCCGGAGCGCCTCCGGCTCATCTCAGAGATCCCCAGCGCGATACCTGCTCTGGCTGCTGCGCGTCCAGTGGCGCAGCTGCGCCGCCGGCGCGCTCCTCGGCGTGGTGTGGATGCTCGCCCAGGCACTGATGCCCGCCGCGATCGGCCGCGCCATCGGCGACGGCGTCGCGGCGAAGGACGAGCGTGCCCTGCTGGTGTGGGGCGGCGTGCTGCTCGGGCTCGGTGTCGCGGCGTCCGTGACCGGCACCGTGCGTCACCGGTTCGCGGTGTTCAACTGGCTGTCGGCCGCGTACCGGACGGCGCAGCTCGTCACCCGCCAGTCCACCCGCCTCGGCGGGACGCTGCCGAAGCGGATGAGCGCGGGCGAGGTGGTCAGCATCGGCCTGTCGGACGTCGCGCACATCGGCGACACGCTGGACATCGTCTCCCGGGGGACGGGCGCCGTCGTGGCGATCGTGGCCGTGGCCGGGATCCTGCTGTCGACGTCGCCGCCGCTGGGCCTGATCGTGCTGGTGGGCGTCCCGCTGATCCTCGCCGTCGCGGCGCCGCTGCTGCGCCCCTACCGGGACCGGGAGCTGGCGCACCGCGAGCTCGTCGGCGAGCTGAGCTCGCACGCCACCGACCTGGTCGGCAGGCTGCGGGTGCTGCGCGGCATCGGTGGCGAGCCGCTGTTCTCGCGCCGCTACCGGGCCGAGTCGCAGCGGGTGCGGACGGCGGGCGTGGCGGCCGCGCGGGCCGAGACGCGGCTGAGCGGCGCCGAGGTGCTGCTCCCCGGGCTGCTGATCGCGCTGGTGACGTGGGTCGGCGCCCGGTTCGCCGTGAACGGGACGATCGGCGTGGGCGAGCTGGTCTCGTTCTACGGCTACGCGGTCTTCCTGATCGTGCCGCTGAAGACGCTCGGCGAGGCCGCAGGCAAGGTCACCAAGGGGTTGGTGGCGGCGGGCCGGGTGACCGCGCTGCTGGCGCTCGACCCCGAGCTGCCGAACGCGGGGACGGCCCGTCCGGCGGCGGGCGCCGAGCTCACCGACATCGCGTCCGGCCTGGTCGTGCGGGCGGGGCGGGTCACCG
>JBOHBY010001049.1:0-1820 GCA_050698635.1 Spirillospora sp. | reverse complement strand
GCCGCGCTGCTCGCCATGTTCATGCGGGTCGGCGGCGGCATCTTCACCAAGGCCGCCGACGTCGGCGCCGACCTGGTCGGCAAGGTCGAGCAGGGCATCCCGGAGGACGACCCCCGCAACGCGGCGACCATCGCCGACAACGTGGGCGACAACGTCGGCGACTGCGCCGGCATGGCCGCCGACCTGTTCGAGTCGTACGCGGTGATGCTCGTCGCGGCGCTCATCCTTGGCACGGCCGCGTTCGGCACCGAGGGCCTGGTGTTCCCGCTGATCGTCCCGATGATCGGGGTGATCACCGCGGTGATCGGAATCTTCGCCGTGGCGCCCCGCGACGGCGACCGTTCCGGCATGTCCGCGATCAACCGGGGCTTCTTCATCTCCGCGGGGATCTCAGCCGTCCTCGTCGCGATCGCGGCGTTCGCCTACCTGCCCTCGTCGTTCGCCGACCTGAGCGGCGTCTCCGACCCCGAGATCAGGGGCCTGGACGCCGATCCGCGCGTGGTGGCGCTCGGCGCGGTCATCATCGGCATCGTGCTCGCCAGCGCGATCCAGCTGCTCACCGGCTACTTCACCGAGACGAACCGCAAGCCCGTCCAGGAGGTCACCAACAGCGCCCGGACGGGGCCCGCGACCGTCATCCTGTCCGGTATCTCGCTCGGTCTGGAGTCCGCCGTCTACACCGCGCTGGTGATCGGCGGCGCCGTGTACGGGGCGTTCCTGCTCGGCTTCGGCAACACCACCGTCGCGCTGTTCGCGGTGGCGATGGCCGGGACCGGGCTGCTGACCACGGTCGGCGTGATCGTCTCGATGGACACCTTCGGGCCCGTCTCCGACAACGCCCAGGGCATCGCGGAGATGTCCGGGGACGTGCAGGGGGAGGCCGCGTCCGTCCTGGAGCGGCTGGACGCCGTCGGCAACACCACCAAGGCGATCACCAAGGGCATCGCGATCGCGACGGCGGTGCTCGCCGCGACCGCGCTGTTCGGGTCGTTCCGGACGACGGTGATCTCCGCGCTGAACGACGCGTCCGACGACGCCAAGGACGCGCTCGGCGACTTCAGCACGTTCAGCCTGTCGATCGACCAGCCGAACGTGCTGATCGGGCTGATCATCGGCGCCGCGGTCGTGTTCATGTTCTCCGGCCTGGCGATCATGGCGGTGGGCCGCGCGGCCGGACGCGTCGTGGTCGAGGTGCGCGAGCAGTTCCGCACCAAGCCCGGGATCATGGACTACACCGAGAAGCCCGACTACGACCGGGTCGTGGACATCTGCACCCGGGACGCGCAGCGCGAGCTCGCGACCCCCGGCCTGCTGGCCATCATGACCCCGATCGCGGTCGGCTTCGCGCTCGGCTACGCGCCGCTCGGCGCCTACCTGGGCGGCGCGATCGCGGCCGGCGTCCTGATGGCGGTGTTCCTCGCCAACTCCGGCGGCGCCTGGGACAACGCCAAGAAGCTCGTCGAGGAGGGCCACCTCGGCGGCAAGGGCAGCGAGGCGCACGAGGCCACCATCATCGGCGACACGGTCGGCGACCCGTTCAAGGACACCGCGGGCCCCGCCATCAACCCGCTGATCAAGGTGATGAACCTGGTCGCGCTGCTGATCGCGGACGCGGTCGTGACGTACGCGGGCAACACCGCCCTGCGCGTCGGCGTGACCGCGTTCTCCGTCGCCGTCGTGGTCGCGGCCATCGTGGTCTCCAAGCGACGCGCCGACCCGATCGCCGAGCCCGCCGTCGAGGGCGGCGCTCCCGAGCCCGCCGCCACCGAGGACGGCGAGGCCAAGGGCGGCGCCATCGAGGAGGGCGCTCCGGAGGAGGC
>JBOHBY010001048.1:0-3253 GCA_050698635.1 Spirillospora sp. | reverse complement strand
GCTGAGCGGCGACCGCGTGCTCGTGGTGTCCCAGCGCCCGATGATGATCCCGTACGCGCGCCCGTCGGTGCCGGGGCGGGAGAGCCCGTCCGAGCCCACGCGGCAGACGCCGAAGACGCGGCTGACGCTGGTCGACATCTCCGCCGCCCCGAAGGTCGTCGGCACCATGACGACCGAGGCCGACTACATGGACGCGCGGCAGACGGGCACGACGGTGCGTGTCGTGATGCGCTCCAGCCCGCGGATCGACTTCCCCGGCCGCAGCCGGACGGGCGACGACCAGACCCGCAACAGCCGTCCCGGCGGCGGGCGTCCGAGCGAGGGGCGTCCGGACGACAAGCAGGCCACCGAGGCGAACCGCGCGGCCGTGATGAGGGCGCCGCTCGACGCGTGGCTTCCCGCCTTCGAGGTGGACGGCCCGAACGGCGGCCCCGCCAACCGGTACAAGCCTCCCTGCGACCAGGTCAGCCGCCCGGCCTCCTACACGGGCTCGTCGATGCTGAGCGTGCTGACGTTCGACCTCGGCCAAGGGCTCGGCGACCCGCGGGCCATCGCCGTCGCCGCGGACGGGTCGACCGTCTACGGCAACGGGAAGAGCCTCTACGTCACCGGCACTCCCCCAGGGGCGTTCATGCCGAGGAGGGCGGCGAAGCCGTCCGAGCAGCGCACCGACGTGTACAAGTTCGACGTCGGCGGCAGGGGACGTCCCCGGTACGTGGCGTCCGGTTCGGTGAAGGGCGACCTGCTCAACCAGTACTCGATGTCGGAACACGACGGGTACCTGCGCCTCGCCACGACGACCAGCCGGTTCGACGACCCCGGCAACCGCTCGTCGCAGAGTTCGGTGTACGTCCTCGGGCAGAACCACGACCGGCTCGACCAGGTCGGACGCGTCGACGGCCTTGGCAGGGGCGAGCGGATCTACTCCGTCCGGTTCATCGGCGCCAAGGCGTACGTCGTGACGTTCCGCCAGGTCGACCCGCTGTACACGCTCGACCTGACCGACCCGCGCCGCCCCCGCACCACCGGCGAGCTGAAGATCACCGGCTACTCCGCCTACCTGCATCCGACACGGGACGGCAAGCTCCTCGGCGTCGGCCGGGACGCCGACACCTCGGGCCGCACGCGCGGCCTCCAGATCTCGCTCTTCGACGTGTCCGGCGAGAAGCCGCGCAGGGTCGCCTCCCACCGGCTGCCGGACGCGTCGTCCCAGGCGGAGTTCGAGCCGCACGCGTTCCTGTACTGGCCGCCGACCGGCCTCACCGTGATCCCGGTGCGGAGCGGCGGCGAGACGAGCGAGGCGCTGGTCCTCAAGGTGACCGGCTCGTCCATCGGCGACGCGGGGACCGTCCGGCATCCCGGCAAGGACTACGGCAACGGCGTGCGCCGCTCGCTCATCGTCGGCGACGCCCTCTGGACGATCTCCGACGACGGCGCCCGCGCCACCGACGCCGCCACCCTGAAGAACCAGGCCTGGCTGCCCTTCGGCTAGCGCAGGCCGGTGGAGCGGCTCAGCGCCGTCTGGATGAGCCGGTCGACCAGCGCCGGATAGTCGAACCCGGTCGCCGCCCACATCTGCGGGAACGCCGACGCGGGCGTGAACCCGGGCATCGTGTTGATCTCGTTGAGGATCCACCGGCCGTCCGGCGTGTAGAAGAAGTCGACGCGGGCGAGGCCTTCGCAGTCGACGGCCTCGAACGCGCGCACGGCCAGGCGGCGGACCTCCTCGATCGCCGCGGGCGGCAGGTCGGGCGGGATCGCCAGGCTGGTGGAGCCGTCGAGGTACTTGGTCTCGAAGTCGTAGAACTCGTGGCCGCCCGCCACGAACACCTCGGCGGGCAGGCTCGCCTCGGCGGGACCGTCGTCGACGCCCTCCAGCACACCGCACTCGATCTCACGGCCCTCGACGGCGGCCTCCACGATGACCTTCGGGTCGTGCTCGCGGGCCGCGTCCACGGCGGCCTCCAGGTCGGCCTCGTCGGTGACGCGGCTGATGCCCATGCTGGACCCGGCGCGGGACGGCTTGACGAACACCGCCCGTCCGGCCGTCAGGCCCAGCTCCTTGATCTCGTCGACCTTGCGCTTGCGCTCGCGCCGCCACTCGCGGTCGCCGATCGTGACGTACGGGCCGACGGGCAGCCCGCGCGCCTGCCAGACGAGCTTCATGAACCCCTTGTCCATGCCGACCGCGCTGGCCAGCACCCCCGCCCCGACGTAGCGGACGCCGGCCAGGTCGAGCAGGCCCTGGATGGTGCCGTCCTCGCCGTAGGGGCCGTGCAGCAGCGGCAGCACCACGTCGACGTCGCCGAGCCCTTCGGGGACCTTGCCCGGCTCGACGACCATCAGACCGCGGGTGCCCGGGTCGAACGGCAGCGCGAGGACGCCGCCGGAGCCCGTCACCTCCGGCAGCCGGCCGTCCTCGATCGCGAGCCGCAGGTCGCCGGGCGGCAGCACCCAGCGCCCGTCGCGGGCGATGCCGATCGGCGTCACCTCGTACCGGTCCCGGTCGATGGCGGCCATGACGGCCCCGGCCGTGACGCAGGAGATCGCGTGCTCGGAGCTGCGCCCGCCGAAGACGACGGCCACGCGAATCTTTGATGCCTGGGACATGAATCCCGACCTTATCGCTGATCAGCCCGGATGGGCTGCAGGGTCAAGGGCGAGTCAGGCGGACGGTCAGGCGCGACGGCCCCGGTCACACCCCATAGCGTTCGGGCTTCGGGGAGCGGGAGATCAGCGAGATCGCCGCCTCCTTGATCGGCATCCCGTGGTGCAGGACGGCGGTGACCGCCTCGGTGATCGGCATCTCCACGTTGTGCTTGCGGGCGAGCTCCATCACCGCCTCGGACGACTTGACGCCCTCCGCGGTCTGCTTCGTGACGGCGATGACCTGCTCCAGCGTCATGCCGCGGCCGAGGTTCTCGCCGAACGTCCGGTTGCGCGACAGCGGCGACATGCACGTCCCGACGAGGTCGCCCATCCCGGCGAGCCCGGCGAAGGTGTGCTCGTCGGCGCCGAGCGCCGCGCCGAGCCTGGCGATCTCGGCGAGCCCACGGGTCATCAGCATCGCCTGCGTCGTCGCGCCGAACCCGAGCCCGGCGGCCATGCCGACGCACAGCGCCACGATGTTCTTCACCGCGCCGCCGAGCTCGCAGCCGACGACGTCGGTGCTGGTGTAGACGCGGAAGTACGGCGTCATCGTCGCGGCCTGGAGGCGCCGCGCGGCGTCCTCGTCCACGCAGCCGGCGACGGC
>JBOHBY010001047.1:0-3707 GCA_050698635.1 Spirillospora sp. | reverse complement strand
CCTCGTGGACGCCCCCGACCTGCCGGGTGACGTCCTCCTGCATGTTGCCGACCTGCTTGGCGACGTCCTCGTGGATCGAGCCGACCTGCCGTGTGACGTCGGCGTGGATGTCGCCGATCCGCTTGCCGAAGTCGTCGTGGACGCCGCTGACCTGCCGCGTCACCTCCGTGTGGACGGACTCGACCTGCTTGGTGACGTCGGTGTGCACCGACTCGACGCGGCGGGACACGATGTCGACCTGCGTCGTGAACTCCTCCAGCGCCCCCTCGATCCGCTTGGCGACCTCCTCGTGGATGCCCTCGATGCGCTTGCGGACGTCGTCGTGCACGTCCTCGAACCGGCGGGAGAACTCGTCCATGCGCTTGGCGACGTCGCTGTAGGCCGTCTCGGCGATCTGCGACATCGTCGCCTTGACCTCGTCGCGGTCCGGCCGGGCGCGCAGCTCCTCGATCAGCGGGTCGACGGCCTCGGCGAGATGCTTCTCCAGCGCGTCGAAGCGGTCGCTGTGGTCGGCCGGCGCGCGCTGCACCAGCTCGCCCAGCAGCCGGTGCACCTCGGCGATCTCCAGCGTGGCGGGAAGCCGGGTGATCCGCTCGCCGACGGCGTCGATCCGGCCGTCGATGCCCTCGAACCTGCCGTCCAGGCCGTCCAGCTTGCCCGACAGCCCTTCGAGCCGGCCGTCGACGCCGTCCAGCCGCCCGTCGAGCCCGTCGAGCCGTCCGCCGACGCCCTCGACCCGGCCGTTGACGGCCTCCAGGCCCTGCTCCATCCGCTCGGCCATCTCGCCGAGCGCCTGGTCGACCCGCGCCGTGACGCCGTTGATCGAGTGTTCGAGCCGCTCGGACCGGTGCCCGAGCTCGGCCAGCGACTTGTCGAGCCGGTTGAACCGGACGGACGCGGCCTCCATGCTGCCCTGGAGCTTGTCGAGCCGCTTGGTCATCTCGTCCATGCGCTGCGACGCCTGCTGCGAGGCGTCGGTGATCTGCTGCGCGGAGTCGAGGACGGCCTGGATGCGCGACAGGCCCTCGTCGACGTTCTCGGCGACGACGCCGACGTCGGCCCACAGCGCGGGCAGCTCGGCGACGGGCTTGACCCGCTCGCCGAACGCCTCGATGTGCTCGGCCAGCCCCTCGGCCCATTCGGGGGGCTTGCCGGTCATCTCGTCGACCTGCCCGCGGACGCTCTCGATCTGCCCGGTGAGCCCGGTCAGCTCGCGCTCGCGGACCTCGCGGAGCAGCCACTCCATCCCTTCCAGCCGCTGCCGAATCTCGTCGAGGACCTGACCCTGTGAGCGCTGTTCATAGACGTGGTCCTGCGCCGCACGGGCGAGCAACTCCCGCATCCGATCCGAGACCGGTTGACCCCCCGTCTGCAGGAAGTTGTGATTCGTTTCCACCCGATGCTCCTTCGTGTGCCGGCGCGACGAAATGACGCACGGCAATGAATCTCTGGAGAGGCCACTGTAGTGCGTGCGGGCGGCGGCTTTAACGGGGAGCAGAGAACATTGTGAGTTCGGTGTAATGTGCCTGTTACCCGGCTGGGGCAAATTGTGAGAGTTATCCGGCAGTACGGCATTTTCCCGCTATGCGGCAAACGTACCATTGGTGGCGAGGAGTGACGCGGAGTGACGTGGGAGGGGCCGTCCCGCAGCGGCGTTCTGTCCGTACATCTCGCCCGACATCGGGAGTTGGCGGACCGCCGATGCTCACGGCCCGGGTGACAGGCGTCCGTGGAGTGTCATGACCTCCAGCGGGCGCCAAGCCATTTCCATGGCGTATTCGGGAGCGCCGAAGTCCCGGCCGCTGAACCTGACTTGGTGTTTTCCGGGTGTCCGATCCCGGCACGCCGATTTCCGTCCCGTGTTACGGCCTTGCCGGGCGCCCGCAATCTCTGGTGAACGCGATGCCGGAAAGCGCGGATGATTTGCCAGGACGTGGTGCGTCGCCCGGTCTCGCTTGGCGCGGCCGAGCCCACGGGAGATCTTTGGACTCGATCGCCGCCACCGCCCGCTCCGGGCGGGTCAGGGACGGGCGACCGGGTGGGTCAGCAGGGCGACCGGATCTTGCCCGACACGGGTCACAACCAGCGTCAGCTCCTCCGCCGCGCCGTTCCGCGACGCACGACGGCCGCCGAAGCCGAGGTCGCGGCGCAGCCGGTCGACGTCGACCGCCGAGCCGCGCTTCTTCACCGTGAGGACACCGACGCCGCGCCGCCGCAGCTCCGCGCGCAGGCGCTTGACCGAGAAGGGCATCACGTCCTCGATCTCGTAGGCGGACGCGAACGGCGTCGGGTGCGGCTCATCGGACGTGACATACGCGATACGCGGGTCCACGAGCCCGCCACCGACCAGCTCCGCGACCTCACCGACCAGATGGGCCCGGATCACAGCACCGTCAGGCTCGTACAGATAACGCCCCCACCCACGCACGCAGGGTTGCTCCACGCCCTTGGGGGTGAGCGTCCACACGTCCGGACGAACATCCGACGAGAGCAGAGTGGCCCGCCGACCAACGTCCCCAGCGAGTTCACCCAGCCACAGCGCCGCTTCCTTAACGTCCCCGCCCACAGAGACCCACTCTGCTTCCGCACCGTCCGGGACGGCCTCGTGCGGAATACCCGGCGCGACCTTCACACAGGCAGCCGACACCTGCGTGGCCCTCCCCAAGACGACGTCCAACGGCGGCTCATAAGCACGAGGATCAAAGACCCTGCCTCGTACCGTCCGTCGTCCAGGATCAGCGAAGACGGCATCGAACCCGACCGGGTCTTCCGTGGTCGCGTCACCCACACGCACCGAAACAAGACCGTCCAGCCCTAGGGAGACCACGTTCGCCCGCGCCACCTCAGCCGTCAGAGGGTCGAGCTCCACCCCTTCCCCAGCGAGCCCCGCACGCGCACGCGCCACAAGGTCGGCCCCTATCCCGCACCCCAGTTCCAGCACACGCCCACCAGGAAGACGGTCAGCGAACCGCCGCGCCCGATACGACGCCACACTCGCACGCGTCGACTGCTCAAGCCCCGCCTGCGTGAAGTACATGCGGACGGCATCGTCACCGAATTTCGCCCGCGCCCGCTCGCGCAACCGCACCTGAGTGAGCGCCGCACCAACAAGCTCGGGCTCGTGCCGTTCGCGGAGCCTCGACGCAGTGGCGAGCAGCCCGTCCTCGCTCACGTCCAACGCGGACGCCTCCTCAAGGAGCGCCTGGCCGGACGGGCTGAGCAGAGCCCGGAACGACGCGATGTCCATGGGGGGAAGTTAGCCTGCTTGAATCCTCGTCCTTGTCCCGCGGACGGTGGTGGTGTGTTTCGGGTCGGCCAGCACGACCCGGCGGCCTTGCGCGCCATCGTCGAGCGGGCCAGGAACCTGGGCCGGAAGTCTTCCACCGCGACCCGGTCATGGTCGCGCATGACCTGGTTGGCCCATTTGCGGGCGGTGTCGGCGTGTTGCCGCCGCACCTTCTTGTACTGCTTGACCGCGCGGCGGGCGGTGGGCGGCGCGCTTGTAGCCCTTGGACCCGGGCGTGCCTTTGGGAGTGCGGCGGCGGGCCATCTAGGCGGGGCATCCCGGCGCGCCGTCGGATCGGCAGGGCTTCCAACAGGTGAGCGAAATCATTCAGATCGTAGCTGATGGATTACCGTTCGCCAGGGCGCTGAGCGCTCTGACCTGCCCTACTCTGCAAGGACCCGGAGATGCCTCGGCCTAAGGC
>JBOHBY010001046.1:0-2597 GCA_050698635.1 Spirillospora sp. | reverse complement strand
GTCGGCAAGACCGAACTGGCCAAGGCGGTGGCGCGGTTCTACTCCTCGTCCAAGCGCCCGCAGACCTATCCGATGGGGAACTTCACCGAACACCACAGCGTCTCCGGCATCATCGGGCCACCGCCCGGCTACCACGGCCACGACGCGGGCGGACGCCTGATCAACGACCTGCTCGCCGACCCGCACGGCGTCTTCCTGCTGGACGAGGGCGAGAAGGCGCACGCCGAAGTGTGGCGTCCCTTCCTCAACCTGTTCGACGAGGGCTGGATCACCGACCGGCGCGGCGTCAGGGCGTTCGGTGACCGCGCCATCTTCATCATCACCACCAACGCCGGACACGAGACCATCGCGCGGATGACCGCGGAAGCAGGCTCGGCCGCCGAGATCGCCGAGGCGGTACGGGGGGATCTGCTCGCGCTCCGGGATCCGCGCTCGCACGAGAAGGTCTTCCCGCCGGAGTTCCTCGGCCGCCTGCAGCAGATCGTCGTGTTCCGGCCGCTGGACTCCGGTGCCCTGGAGGGGATCACCCGGCTGATGGTCGACGAGCGGCGGCGGCACTGGCGCGAACGCCTCGGCAAGGAGGTGCTGATCCCCGAGGAGCTCGTCGAGTACATCGCCGAGCTGAGCCATGAGGCCAACGAGCGGGCGAAGCAGACCGAGGGCGCCCGCGTCGTGCGGCGGATGATCGCCGGGCTGGTGGAGGATCCGCTCACCCGCGCCATGGACCGCGACCGGGACGCCTTCGAGAGCTGCACGCGGATCGAGCTGGACTATCCGGCACCGTCCGACCCGCCGGTGGCCGTGAGGTTCCAGTCGGAGGGCGAAGGGCCGTGACCGGACCGTCCTCAAGCCACCACCCACCGCCATTCAACGGACGAGCTCCGCTCGACGCCCCGGACGGGGACGGCGCCGACCTGCGCGGGTTCGAGGGCAGGGTCATCGACGGCCGCTACGAGCTGCGCGAATGGATCGACGAGGGCAACTTCGGGGCGGTGTTCCGTGCCCGGCAGCTGATGCTGGGCACGCCGGTCCGGCCGGTCGCGGTCAAGCTCTCGCGGGCCGCCGGGCTGACGCCCGAGACCGCCCGCGACCGGTTCGCCGACGCCCTGCTGCTGGCGCGGGCGGCGAGCGAGATCATCGACCCGTCGGCCCGCGGACATCTCGTCCCGGTCTACGACGCGGGTGTGGCGCGGGAGGCCGGTCACCGCGCCTACCTCGTCATGGAGTTCGTGGAGGGCCGGTCGCTGGCGGCCGAGTTCCAGTCGTACCGGGCCGGGGTGCCACCCGAGCTGCTCGTCCGCTGGGCGAGCGAGATCTGCGTCGCGCTGCGCGGCCTGCACGGGCTGGTGCCCCCGCTGTTGCACCGTGACCTCAAGCCCGACAACGTGCTGGTGGGCAAGTACGACCGGAGCATCAGGGTGGTCGACTTCGGCCTGGCCGGCAGGCTGCTCGACACCGGCACCATCCCCGGCGTCACCGGAACCCTCCGCTACATGGCGCCCGAGACCTCCCAGGGGGAGAGCTTCCCCGCGTCCGACCTCTACTCCGTGGGGCTGCTGCTCTACGAAGGGTTGACGGGACGTCACCCGTTCGGCCATCTCGACCCGCCCGCGCACCTTCCCGAGGTGCTCCACGGCGAGTGGCTGTACGACGCCAAGCGCGACTGCCGGGTGGCCCCGCCCTCGACCCTGAACAACCTGGTCTCCCCGGCACTCGACGACCTCGTCCTGCGCTGCCTGGACATCCGGCCCTCACGCCGTCCGGCTTCGGCGTCCGAACTGCTGGACGCCCTGGAAACGGCGGTCACACTCCCGAGGCAACGGCCGTCCGCCACCGCGGGGTCGCCCGCGGAGAAGGCGGCCCGCCTCCGGGAACGGGGCGACGAGCGCATGGACGCCGGCCGGCCCGGACTCGCGGCCGGGCACTACCACGAGGCGTGGAAGCTGGTCGAGAGCCACCCCGACGCGCTGCCCGCCCGCCGTGAGCGGGCCGAGCTGGCCCGCAAGACGGCCGAGGCGTACGAGCGTGCGGGCAACCCCTTCCAGGCGACGCGCTTCCGGCGCATCTGCGACCGGCTGAACGGGGACGGACCGTGAGCGCGTTCGGCGCCGTCAGGCAGAGCCGCGGGTTGCGCAAGGCACTCACCGCGTCGTCCCGCATCGCCGACCCGGGCGGTGCCCTGGAGGTGCTGCGCGAGGCGCGCGCCGCCGTCGTCGAAGACCCGTCGGCGGTCGCGGGCGGGCTCGTCTTCGAGCTCGTCCAGGCGACGCTGGCGTCCCGGTTCCGGCCGCTGCTCACCGACCACGACTTCGTCGAGGCGGAGATCCTCACGGACTGGGTGCCGCGCTCTCCCGGGTGGGAGAGCGGCGCCGCGGAGGCCTGGCGTCCCCTCGTCGAGGCGCGCGACGCCCGCGGTGAGCGGGGCGCCGCCGTCCTGCTGCTGGCCCGCCTGTTCCGCCTGCTCGATCCGGCCGATCCGTACGCGGTGGACGTCGCCGTCGCGATGGCGCAGCGCAGGACGGTGGGGGAGGCGGTGTCGGCGTCTCCCGACGAGCTGACCGTCTACGCCGACGCGCTGAGCCGGGCCCGGCGACGGC
>JBOHBY010001045.1:0-4150 GCA_050698635.1 Spirillospora sp. | reverse complement strand
CCTCCGCCTCGTCGACGGCGGTCGCGCCCCCGGTCGGCTCCGCGGGACGCCCGGCGGCGGGCCGCGCCCGTCCCCTGCCCGGCCGCAACAACATGACACCGCCGACGATCAACCCGACGACCACCAGCGCGGCAATGACGATCAGATATTCCATAGCGCCCCCAGTTTTCCAGAACCTGCCTACCCCACGAGACGGCCCCCAGGAACCCCACCCCACACACCGCGACACCGCAAGCCCCGTCCGCCAGCCACACAACCCGCCCTGCGATCGCGTCCGAAGGCGGGTTTCGAGCGAATCAAGAAACCTGGTCGCGCGGCGAGCCGCCAGGCGAGGCGGAAGCGATGCGGCAAACGCGATCAGCGCGGCAACGACGCTCGTTCTGAGTTTTCCCATTCGTCTACGTTGCGCAGCAGGGCTTCGAGGTAGGAGCGCAGGTGGGTGCGGTAGACGTCGCTGTAGGTGCGCAGGTAGGCGATCTCGCGTTCCATCGCGCGGCGTTCCTCGTCCGGTAGGGCCTGGCCGGGTGGACGCGCGGGTGGACGCGCGTGCTGTTCGGCGGTTCGGACGGCGGCGTCGGCCACGGCAGCGGCTTTGCGGTGGGCGTGTTCGAGGAGCTGTTCCGCGCGTCCTTTGGCGTCGGACAGGATCGCCTCGCGGTGCAGCCGGGCCTCGTGGGCGAGTTCGCGGGTGTAGCGCTCGGCGTCGGCGACGTACAGGTCAGCGGTCTGCTGGGCCTGGGACAGGATCCGGACGGCCTGGAAATGGGCGTCCTCGGGCGCCATCACGCCGTTGGTGCCGCTGGCGGCCTGGGCGCGGAGCCGGTTGACCTCGTCGCCGAGGGCGGCCTTGTGGTTGAAGATCTGGACGAGCTCCCGCTCGACGTAGGACAGGAAGTTGCGGACCTCTTCCTCGTCGTATCCGCGGCGGCCGAGCGCCGCCCGGGCGAACTCCACCGCCCGGAGCTCGCCGGGGGTGAGCCGCGTGCCCTCGGAAACGACGGGAAGGTTCGGGGAGTTCAACGCGCTCACCTCTGTGCGTCTGCGAAGGTTTCCAACCGGATGCGGTCGCGCGGTACGCCGAGCATCGAGAGCTGCTCGACCGTGTGGCCGACCATAGCTGGCGGTCCGCACACATACGCGTCGTGATCGGTCCAAGGGCCGCGTCTGGCCACAACGTCGGACAAATTGCCGTGTTCGACGTCGCCCTCGCCCCCGGCGGTACCCGACTCGAACCATGACTGCGATCCCGATTGGAGGACGGGCGAGAAGCCGTGTCCGCCGTTCTCGTCCGACACGGCGGGGACGACGGTGAGCCAGGGGAACTCACCGGCGAGCTTGGTCAGGTGTTCCAGGTCGTACAGGCCGTCGCGGGTGCGGGCGCCGAAGAACAGGTGGACGCGCGGCGCTGCGCCACGTCGGGAGATCTGCTCCAGGATGGCCTTGAGGGGAGCGAGCCCGGTGCTGCCCGCGATGAGCAGGACGTCCCGTCCGGACGTCTCGTCCAGCGTGAGGGTGCCGACGGGCGCGCCCATCCGGACCCGGTCGCCGGTCTCGGTGCCGCGCACCAGGACGGAACTGACCGGTCCCCCGTCCACGAGCCGGATGTGGAAGTCGACGGTGTGGTCGGGGCGCGGCGCGTTCGCCATCGAGTAGTACCGCCAGTGCCGTAGCCGGGACGGCACTTCGACCGCGACGGACTGGCCGGGCTGGTACGGAATCGGCCGGTCGGGCTGGATGCGCAGGACGCCGATGTCGAACCGTCGCCGTTCGACGGCGACGACCTGGCCGTCCCACCAGGCGGGGCTGGTCAGGGAGTCCTCGTCGGCGGCCTCCAGCATGACCTTGGCGACGAGCGTGTAGGCGGCGGTCCAGTCGCTTTCGATCTCGTCGGTCCAGGCGGACCCGGAGAAGTGCCGGAGGGTGGCCAGGAGGCTGGCTCCGACGTTCGGGTAGTGCTCGCCGACGATCCCGAACCTGCGGTGGTCGCGGCCGAGCTGCTGGAGGAACGGGACGAGGGTGTTCAGGTCGTCGACCTGGGCGACGATGTGCCCGAGGGCGCGCAGCAGCTTGTCACGCTGGTGGCTCATCCCGACGGGGAACATGTCGCGCAGATGCGGGTTGCGTACGAAAAGGTCGGAGTAGAAGAACAGTGCGACCGCGTCACCTTGCTCGGCGACGTGCGCGAAGTTGTCCTTGAGTCGCTGGGCGTCCACGTCGGATCAGGAGACGAGCTCCCCGGCGGCCTCGGTCATGACCTTGGTGACCAGCCCGTAGGCGGCCGTCCAGTCGTGTTCGAGGTCGTCGGTCCAGTCGGGCCCGCTGAAGTAGGCCAGGGTGGCCAGGAGGCTCGCGCCGACCGGGGCGTAGTGGTCGTCGAGGACGCCGAAGCCGTGGTGCCGGCGGCCGAGGTCCCGCAGGAACGGGACGAGCCTCTCCTCATCGTCGACGGTCGCCACGATCTGGGAGAGGGCGCCGAGGAGCACGTCGTACTGCCTGCTCATTCCGGCCGGGAACAGCGACCTGAGCTGCGGTTCCCGCGCGAAAAGGTCGGCGTAGAAATATTCGGCGACGTCCACGCCGTTCGCGCCCACCAGGGCGAAATTGTCTTTGATTTTCTGCGGGTTCATGGGCAGCACCTTTCCAGCGGTTCTCCACACCGGGCGGGGGTGCCCGGCAAGGGGGCCCGGAGAACCACGGTGCATATGCGTAGTGGATGGGTCCGAGGACGCACAAGCCCGCCAGCGTCGCCGCCCCGTCACGGTCGGTGCACGCCGATCCCGTAAATCAACCGGTCACCGGCGCAAATACACCGACGCCAAACCGTTATAGGACGGCAAAAATCTCCGGATCAAGATCATGCCGCCGGGTCCGAAATACGCAGGAGTGAACCATGTCACGTTCCAGAAAAGGTGCCGATATTACAACCATCTGAAATCCTGCCCGCCCGCACCACCCACACCAACCGCGACCACCGGACGTGACCACCGCAACCCCCACCGCAACCGGACAACAACCCCAACGCCTGCGATCGCAATCAAGCATGCAACCGCTGGCTGACGACCTGGGTGACGCCGTCGCCGCGCATGCTGACGCCGTAGAGGGCGTCGGCGCCCTCCATGGTGCGCTTCTGGTGGGTGATGAGGATGATCTGGGACGACTCGCGCAGTTCCTCGAAGACGGTGATGAGCCGCTGCGTGTTGGTGTCGTCCAGGGCGGCCTCGACCTCGTCCAGGACGTAGAACGGCGACGGGCGGGCCTTGAAGACGGCGACGAGGAACGCGATCGCGACCAGCGACCGCTCGCCGCCCGAAAGCAGCGACAACCGCTTGACCTTCTTGCCGGGCGGGCGCGCGGCGACCTCGACGCCGGTGGTGAGCATGTCGTCGGGTTCGGTCAGTGACAGGCTGCCCTCGCCGCCGGGGAACAGCCGGGCGAAAATGCGTTCGAATTCGCGGGCGGTGTCGTCGTAGGCGGCGGCGAACACCTGCTGGACGCGGTCGTCGACCTCTTTGACGAGGCCGAGGAGTTCCCGCTGGGTCTTCTTCAGGTCTTCCAGTTGCGAGGTCAGGAAGGCGTGCCGCTCCTCCAGTGCCGCGAACTCTTCCAATGCCAGCGGATTGACTTTGCCGAGCTGGTTGAGCTGCCGTTCCGCCACTTTGGCACGCTTTTCCTGGACGGCCCTGACATACGGTACGGGCTCCGCGGCCGCGCCCCTTTCACCGTCCGGGCCCGCGTCTTTCTCGGGGTCGGGCGGGACGGGCTGGTCGGGCCCGTACTCCGACACGAGCGACTCGACTTCGAGGCCGAACTCCTCCAGGGCGCGCTGCTCGAACTGCTCCAGCCGGAGCCGCTGTTCCGCGCGCGCGACCTCGTTGCCGTGGACGACGTTGACGAGCCGTTCGAGCGTCCCGGACAGGTCGCGCACCTGCGTCCGGACGACCTTCAGCTCGGCCTCGCGGGCGGCCTTGCCCTGCTCGGCGGCCTCCCGGCGCCGGACGGCGGCGCCGAGGGAGTGGTCGATGCGTTCCAGGGCCGTCCGGGCGCCCTTGAGGACGGCGCCCGCGACCTTGGCCTGCTGTTCGCGGCGTGCGCGGCGCTGGGCGGCGCGGGCGCGTTCCTCGCGTTCGCGGTGGGCGCCGCGCTCCAGCGC
>JBOHBY010001044.1:0-1848 GCA_050698635.1 Spirillospora sp. | reverse complement strand
CCTACAAGGTCTGACGGGTCTAACTTGTATCGGCCGCGAGCGGCGGCCGGGAACGCGCCGACCATAACCTTCCTCGTATATGGAACCCGAGCGCGTGATCTATCCCCTGCTGAAGCACGTCGTCATGGGCCCGGCGATGCGCGTCGCCTTCCTGCCCCGGGTCAGCGGGCTCGCGCACGTCCCGCGGATGGGGCCGGTGATCCTGGCGGCGAACCATCTGGCGTTCCTGGACTCGTTCGTCCTGCCGCTGATGGTGCCGCGGCGGGTCCATTTCCTCGGCAAGCACGAGTACTTCATCGGGACGGGCGTGAAGGGCCGCGCCGTCGCGACGCTGTTCCGGGGGCTCGGGGCCATCGCGGTCGACCGGTCCGGCGGGCGGTCGGCGGTCGCCGCGCTCGACACGTCGGCGGCGGTGCTGGAGGGCGGCGGCGTGTTCGCGATCCACCCGGAGGGCACGCGGTCTCCGGACGGGCGCCTGTACCGGGGCCGGACGGGCGTGGCGCGCCTCGCCATGCGGACCGGGGCGCCCGTCGTCCCGGTCGCGATCGAGGGCACCGACCGGGTGCAGCCGCTCGGCCGGGCCGTCCCGAAGCCGGGCCGGATCGGGCTGCGCATCGGCGAGCCGATGGACTTCTGCGGGCGCGACGACGGCGTCCCGCGCGGGAAGGCGGCGCGGCAGGTCACCGACGAGATCATGGAGGCGATCCAGCGGCTGTCGGGCCAGGAGTACGTGGACGACTACGCCCCCCGCCCGACCGGCCGCCAGACCGGCGACCGGCCGCGGGAGTGAGCCCGTCAGCGCCGCACGCGGAGCACGAGCAGCGCGACCAGCAGCGACGACGCCGCGAACACGGCGCCGGTCGCGAACGCCGCGTCCATCCCGTCGACGATGTGGTGGCCGGACGAGGCCGCGCCGTACACGGTGACCATGACGGCCGATCCGACGGACGCGCCCGACCACAGCATGGCCTGCGCGACGCCGGACGCGGCCCCCGAGTCCTCGGGTCCGACACTCGCGAGGATCGTCACGTTCAGCGGCATGATCGACATTCCGCCGCCCGCGCCCATGAGCAGGAACGGGCCGAGCAGCCCGGCGGCGTAGCCGTCCCCGGGCGAGAGCGCCGACAGCCACAGCAGCCCGAGCGCGACGAGCGCGGTCCCGGCGACGACCAGCGGGCGGGCGCCGAGGCGCGGCAGCAGGTGCGGGACGGTCCTGACGCTCGCGAACTGCATCCCGACCAGCGGCAGGAACGCCAGGCCCGCCCGCAGCGGCCCGTAGCCGAGGACCTGCTGGAGGTACTGGGTGAGGAAGAAGAACGCCCCCATCATCCCCGCGACCATCAGGAACTGCGTCAGGTAGGACGCGGCGCGGTCGCGTCCGGCCAGCAGCCACAGCGGCATGACCGGCTCCCCGGCGCGGTGCTCGACGGCGACGAACGCGGCGAGCAGGACGGCCGCGACCCCGAACGCGGCGAGGGCCGGGCGGTCGTCGAAGCCGTCCGACCCGGCCCGGATCAGCGCGTAGACGAGCGCGGTCATCCCGCCCGTGGACGCGACGGCCCCAGCGAAGTCGAAGCGGCCGAAGCGGCCGGCGTCGAACCGGCCGGGGCGGCGTCCGGTCTCGGTGAGGACGCGGGGCGCGAGCAGCGCCAGCGCGACGCCCACCGGGACGTTGACGAAGAACACCCAGCGCCACGACCCGGCCTCGGTCAGCACGCCGCCCGCGAGCATGCCGACGGCCGCGCCCGCGCCGGTCACGGCGGAGAAGACGCTCAGCGCGCGGACGCGGGCCTGGCCCTGGAAGTTCGTGGCGATCAGCGCCATCGCGCTCGGCGCGGCGACCGCCGC
>JBOHBY010001043.1:0-2728 GCA_050698635.1 Spirillospora sp. | reverse complement strand
CTCCAGCACCCGGTGCAGCCCGACCGCCGCGCCCAGCCCGCGCGCCGTGCCCGCCCCGCCCGCGCCGTCACCCGCGCCGTCGTTCATCGCCGCTCCCGCCTTACGCAAGATGTACCGAGTAGTACTGGTTTCATCGAAAGTCTTCCCGTAACGTCGGCCGGGTACAAGAGTTTTATGCGACCAGTATGAGGCGAGGAGGCGGTCGACGATGACCACTGCCCTGCATCCGGACCGGGACGGGCCCGTCCTGTCCGAGGAGACGGTGCGCCAGCCCTACGTCTACCGGCGCCGGCCGCTGGAGGAGCCCGACTGGCGGCGCCTGCCCGGATGGCGCGACGTCACGCGGGACGAGTGGGAGTCGGCCCAGTGGCAGCGCGCCCACTGCGTGAAGAACCTGCGCCAGCTCCGCAAGGTCATGGGCGACCTGCTGGACGAGCGGTTCTACGCCGACCTGGAACGTGACCAGACCGAGCGCGCGACGATGTCGATGCTCCTGCCCCCGCAGATGCTGAACACGATGGACTCCTCGTCCACCGGCGCCTTCTACGCCGACCCCGTCCGCCGCTACATGCTCCCGGTGTTCAGCGACCGGCGCACCGACTGGCCCTCGCACCCCCACGCCGAACGCGACTCGCTGCACGAGGCGGAGATGTGGGCCGTCGAGGGGCTCACGCACCGCTACCCCACCAAGGTCCTGGCGGAGATCCTGCCGACCTGCCCGCAGTACTGCGGGCACTGCACGCGCATGGACCTCGTCGGCAACTCCACCCCGAACGTCGAGAAGCACAAGTTCACGATCAAGCCGCCGGACCGGCTCGGCGCCATGCTCGACTACCTGCGCCGCACGCCCGGCGTCCGCGACGTGGTGGTGTCCGGCGGCGACGTCGCCAACATGCCGTGGCCGCGGCTCGAGTCGTTCGTCGCCTCCCTGCTGGAGATCGACAACATCCGCGACATCCGCCTGGCCAGCAAGGCGCTCATGGGCCTGCCGCAGCACTGGCTCCAGGACGACATCCGCGCCGGCATGGAGCGCCTCGCCACGACGGCGCACGAGCGCGGTGTGCAGATCGCGATCCACACGCACGTCAACGCCGCCCAGTCGGTGACGCCGCTCGTCGCCAAGGCCACCCGCGCGATGCTCGACACCGGCATCCGCGACGTCCGCAACCAGGGCGTGCTGCTGCGCGGCGTCAACGACTCCCCCGCCGCGCTGCTCGACCTGTCGTTCGCGCTGCTCGACGAGGCCGCGATCATCCCGTACTACCTCTACATGTGCGACATGATCCCCGGCAGCGAGCACTGGCGGCTCGCGGTCTGGGAGGCACAGGAGCTCCAGCACGCGATCATGGGCTACCTGCCCGGCTTCGCGACCCCGCGGATCGTGTGCGACGTCCCCTACGTCGGCAAGCGCTGGGTGCACCAGCTCGCCGACTACGACCGCGAGCGCGGCGTCTCCTACTGGACGAAGAACTACCGCACCGCCCTGGAGGCGTCCGACCCGGACGCGCTCACCAGGCGCTACGAGTACCACGACCCGATCTACACGCTGCCCGAGCGCGGCCGCGAATGGTGGCGCCGCCAGGCCCCCGCCGCCTGACCGGCCTGACCGACGCTCCGGCCCGGCGCCTTTACGTTGTAGATCAATAACGCGGGCGCCTATGCTCGGGCGGGTGACGACCTCCTCCGACTCCGACCTGACCGGCCGCTTCCCGCTCGGCGCGACCGTCACGGCCACCGCCCTGGAGGACGACCCGCACCCGCACCTGGCGCGGCTGCGCGAGCGCGAACCGGTCTCCTGGCTGCCCGCGCTCGGCGGCTGGCTGGTGACCTCCCGCGACCAGGCGCTGCGCGTCATGCGGGACGCGGCCGCCTTCACCGTGGACGACCCGCGCTTCTCCACCGCGCGGGTCGTCGGGCCGAGCATGCTGTCGCTGGACGGGCCCGTCCACACCCGCCACCGCGACCCGTTCGCCCGCCCGTTCCGCCCCGCCCTGACCCGCGAGCGGTTCACCGCGTTCGTCGAGGACGAGACCGCCCGCCTGGTCGGCGGGCTAGCCCCGGCGGGCCGGGCCGAGCTGCGCGGCGAGCTGGCCGGACCGCTGGCCGTCGCCGTCGTCACCGAGGCGCTCGGGCTGGACGGCGTCGACGCGGCGACCGTCCGGTCCTGGTACGGCGCGTTCGTCGACGCCGTCTCCGCGATCACGGCGGGCGGCGCGGCGCCTGCGGCGTCGGCGGACGCCTACCGGCTGCTCACCGAAGCCGTCGAGGACGCGATCACCGCGTCGCGTCCCGGGTCGCTGCTCGCCGGAGCCGCCCATGACGAGGCCCCTCACAACAAAGCAGGGCTGACCACCGCCGAGGTCGTCGCGAACGCCGCGGTCCTGATGTTCGGCGGCATCGACACCACCGAAGGCATGATCGCCAACGCCGTCCTGCACCTGCTCGGGCATCCCGATCAGCTCCGGCTCGTCCTGGACGACCGCGATCTGCTGCCCGCGGCGATCGAGGAGTCGCTGCGGCTGGAACCGTCGGCGTCCGTCGTCGACCGGTACGCCACCCGCGACACCGAGATCGGCGGGGCGCGGGTCCGGGTGGGCGACCTCGTGCGGGTGTCGCTCGCCGGGGCCAACCGCGACCCGGACGTCTTCGCCGACCCCGACCGCTACGACGTGCGGCGGCACAACGCGGCCGAGCACCTGGCGTTCGCGCACGGGCCGCACTTCTGCTT
>JBOHBY010001042.1:0-3389 GCA_050698635.1 Spirillospora sp. | reverse complement strand
ACCATGGCCGGGGTCGGGGGCGCCGCGGCGGCGCTCGGGCTTGGGACGGCGGCCGTCGTCAACTACACGGTCTCGACGCTGGTGACCGGGCTCGTGGTGTACGGGCTCGTCCGGCTGGCGCGGGTTGTGCGGGAGTTGCAGGTCGCGGGGGAGGAGCTGGCGCGGGCGGCGACCGTCCAGGAACGGCTCCGGGCCGCCAGGGACCTGCACGACCTGCTCGGGCACAGCCTGGCGGCGATCCTCCTCAAATGCGAGCTTGCGCGGCGTCTCGCCGGCATCGACGCGGAGCGCGCCCGCGCGGAACTGGTGGAGGTCGTCGCGATGGCGGAGCAGGCCGGTGACGATCTCCGCACCGCGACGGGCGGTGCCGCCGACCTTTCGCTGGACGGGGAGGTGGCGTCCGCGCGGTCGGTGCTCACGGCGGCCGGTGTCGACGTCGAGGCCAAGGTCGGGCATGCGGTGGACGGGGAAGTGTCGGTGGTGCTCGGTACCGTCGTGCGCGAGGCCGTGACGAACGTGCTGCGGCACAGCGCCGCCACACGCTGCACCATTGTGGCCGAACGGGACGGCGACGCCGTACGGCTCGTCGTGGAGAACGACGGGCTCGACCCGGGCGCGCCGCGCACGCCGCCCGGTGCGGGCATCGGGAACCTGACCACACGGCTCGCCTCGATCGGCGGGACGCTCAACGCCCGCGCCGACGGCACGGGCCGCTTCCGCCTCGAAGCGAGGATCGGCTAGAGGCAGCCCGCTTCGCGGATCGGCTAGAGCCAGCCCGCTTCGCGGGCGATGCGGGCCGCGTCGGTGCGGTTCCTGGCGTTGAGCTTGGTGACGACGGCGGTCAGGTAGTTGCGGACCGTCCCGGCCGACAGGTGGAGTCGCGCGGCGATCTCCGGCGCCTCGGCCCCCTCGGCGGCGAGGCGCAGCACGTCCGTCTCGCGCGGGGTGAGCGGGTTGTCGGCGATGTCCCAGGCGGTGAGGGCGAGCTTCGGGTCAAGGACGCGCTGACCCGCGGCGACCGCGCGGATCCCGGCGGCCAGCTCCTCCGGCGGCGACGTCTTCAGCAGGAACCCGCGGACCCCGGCCGACAGCGCCCGGCGCAGATGCCCCGGCTTCCCGTGGCCGGTGAGGATCAGCGCCGTGACCTGCGGCAGGGCGTCGTGGAGCGCGGCGGCTGCGGCGAGACCGTCCAGGCCGGGCATGTCGACGTCGAGGACGGCGACGTCCGGACGGGACGCGCGCGCCGCCGGCAGCACCTCGTCGCCGCGGTCGACCTCCGCCACCACGGTCAGGTCGGGTTCGAGGTTCAGCAGGGCGGCGAGGGCGCTGCGGACGACATGGTGGTCGTCCGCCAGAAGCACCTTGATCACCCCTCATGTGTACCAGCGGTTCACCTGTACCGGCGACGCGGTCACGGACGCGGTCATGGACGCGGTCACGGACGCGGTCACGGCCGGACCCATGACGAGATCACGGGTGCTCGGTGATCTCGTCTCTGGCCCGTGAAGGTCCAGGTCAGAAGACTTGTGGGCATGAGCGAAGCAGTGCGTTTGGAGACGGTCAGCAAGGTTTACGGGCGTGGCAGGGGAGCCGTCGCGGCGTTGCGGGAGGTGACGACGTCGGTTCCGCGGGGGCGGTTCACGGCGGTCATGGGGCCGTCCGGGTCGGGCAAGAGCACGTTCCTGCACTGCGCCGCCGGACTCGACACGCCAACGTCGGGGACCGTCCGCCTAGGGGACACAGACCTGTCGGCGATGAACGAGACGAAATTGACCGAGTTGCGCAGGAAGCGGGTTGGTTTCGTGTTCCAGGCGTTCAACCTGGTGTCGTCCCTGACGGTGGAGCAGAACATCACGTTGCCACTGCGCCTTTCACGGACACGGGTCGACAAGGCATGGCTGTCGGACGTTGTCGAGCGCGTCGGGCTGGCCAACAGAACCGGGCATCGCCCAGGCCAATTGTCGGGTGGGCAGCAGCAGCGCGTCGCGATCGCCCGTGCGCTGGTGACGCGCCCAGACGTGGTGTTCGGTGACGAGCCGACCGGCGCGCTCGACACGATGACGGCACGTGACGTCCTCACACTGCTGCGCGAAACGGTCGACGGCATGGGCCAGACGGTCGTGATGGTCACGCACGACCCGGTCGCCGCCTCGTACGCCGACACGGTTCTTTTCCTCGCGGACGGACGAATCGTCGACTCCATGGACGCGCCGTCCAGCGACAAGGTCGCGGCCCGTATGACCCGGTTGGGAGCGTGGAAGTGATGCTCTGGCTCGTTCTCAGCACGCTGCGGCACCGCAAGGCCGGATTCGTGGGCGCGTTCGTCGCCCTTCTGTGCGCCGCCGCTCTGGTCTGCGCGTGCGGTGTGCTCCTTGACACGGGACTGCGCGGCTCTATCGCGCCCGAACGGTTCGCTGGTTCGCCCGTCGTCGTCACTGGTGACCAGTTCGTCCACAAGACCTTCACCAAGAAGAAGGGGAAGAAGAAGCACAAGGCGAAGGCGATCGCGGAGCGCGCTTGGCTGCCTGCGTCCGTCGCCGACAAGGTCCGCCAGGCGGACGGTGTACGGGACGCCGTCACCGAGGTGTCGTTCCCCGCCGAACTGGGTGGCCCGTCCGACGACGACCGCGAATCGTGGGGTCATGGGTGGGAATCGGCCGCGCTCACCCCGTTCACCATCCGCGACGGACGCGCCCCATCCGCCAACAACGAAATCGTCATCGACGCAGCGGCAGCCCAAGTGAAGGGGCTCCGTCCAGGCGCCACGGTGAAGGTCGCTACAACGACGCCTGGGACGTACCGCGTCGTCGGCGTCACCAAGCAGTCCCTCAAGCACCAGACCGCCATCTTCTTCACCACCGCCCAGGCAACCCATCTGTCCGGACGGAACGGCATGATCACCGCCATCGGAGCGCACGGCCCGGAGCAGGCCGTCAAGGACGCCGTGCGCGGCACCGGAGCGACCGTCCACACCGGCAAGGACCGCGGCAAGGCGGAGTTCCTCGGCGCGGAGAACTCCCGGATCAAGCTGATCAGCATGGGCGGCGCGCTCGGCGGGACGGCCCTGCTCGTCGCGATCCTCGTCGTGTCCGGGACGTTCGCGCTGTCGGTGCAGCAGCGGGAACGGGAGATCGCGCTGCTGCGGGCCGTCGCCGCCACGCCCCGCCAGGTCCGCCGGATGATCGGCCGGGAGGCGCTGCTGGTCGGGGTGATCGCGGGACCGCTCGGCGCGCTGGCCGGGCTGCCGGTCGCGTTCTGGCTGCGGGACAGGTTCCGCGCGCTCGACGCGCTGCCGCCCAACCTTGACCTGGTCGTCAGCCCGTTCCCGCCGCTCGCCGCCGCGCTCGCCGCGATCGTGGCCGCGTTCGCCGCGGCTCGCATCACTGCCC
>JBOHBY010001041.1:0-1891 GCA_050698635.1 Spirillospora sp. | reverse complement strand
GGCGTGGACCGGTCGATGCCACTGAGCCTGTGCTGGTCACCGATCGTCAGATGCAACCTGCGCTGCCCGCACTGCCTCGACGACCTCAGTGTGCCCGAGATGCCCGGCGCCGACCGGCGACGCATCGCCCGGATACTCGCCGACGCCGACGTGCTCGGTGTCGACATCTCCGGCGGTGAGCCCCTCCTGCTGCGGGACCTGCCGGCGCTCGCCCGCCGCATCGCCTGCGGTGGCCGGGCCGCGGTGTCGGTCACCACCAACGGATGGCACCTGACCCGCCGTGTCGACGAACTCGCCACCGCGGTAGACGCGATCCGGGTCAGCCTCGACGGCCCCGACGAGGACACCCACGACCGCATCCGCGGCGCCGGAAGCTTCGCCCGCGCCAAGGATGGCGTCCGCGTCGCCGTCGCCGCGGGGCTGCCGGTGCAGATCCAGACGGTGCTCCTGGCCCGCAACCGCCCGCACGCCCAACGCATGATCGACCTCGCTGAACGCCTCGGCGCCGGCGCGGTGACGTTTCTGCAGATGCTGCCCATCGGCGCCGGCGCCGGCATGCCGAAGGAGATGCTCACCGACCCCGCCGCCAACGGTCTGCTCGACACGCTTGACGTCCCTGCCGGGATGCGGGTGCGGCTGCGGACCCGCGCCTCGGCCGGGGGATTCACCGTCGTGCGCGCCGACGGCCGCGTGTGGCGCAATAGCGAGGCGGCCCTGGGCATCGACGGGCTGAGGCCGCTCACAGCGGCCTGCGACCTTGCCCTGACCGCGCGGGACGGCTCAGCATGACCAGAGCGCAGGACCGGCCCGCGCGCACGTTCACCTATCGGCGGATCCTGCAGGTCACCCGCGACGGCTACACCACCGGCACACGACTGCTCGCCGACGCCACGCGTCAACGATTCGGCCCGATCACCGCCGTGATCGGCGTCGCCAACGGAGGAACCGCGCCAGCTGTCTCACTCGGGGAACTCCTGGCCACGCCGGTCTACCGGGTCGACGCCCGGCACAACCCTACCGACGCCCCCTACACCCCCGCAACCGGCCACGTCACGTGCGAGGCCGGGCCGCTCGCCGCCGCGCTGGACGGCCGGTTGCTGGCAGGCAGGGTGCTGCTCGTCGACGACATCTGCGGCACCGGCGCCACCCTGCACGCCCTACGTCCCGCTCTCATCCCGCACATGGCGCCCGGCGCGGCGGTCAACACCGCGGTGTTGTGCCGCAACACCGGCGCCGCCCACGACCCCGACCTGTGGCTGTGGACGGTCGACGACTGGGTCCGCTTCCCGTGGGAGCCCTCGCCGCCGCCCGGCGCCAAGACCGAAAACCTTCCCGTGCCTAGCAAGGTGCTTCCGCGGTGAGCACCGTGGGTTTCGTCCTCGCCTCCTGGCGGCCGGACACCCCCGCCGGGATGGAACGCGCCGTAGCGGCCTGCGCCAAGGGCCTGACACAGATCGGGCACCGGGCCGTCATCGTCACCGCCGACCCAACCGCCCCAGACACCTACAGCACTGCCCCTGTCGTCACACTTAAGACGCTGGCCGTGCCCAGCCCATGCGACGACGACACGCTGCGCGCGGCGCTCGACGCCGCGGGCGAGCAACTCCACGCGGAGCTTGCGTGCGTCTTCGCCGCGCACCAGGTGGACGCCGTCGTGTACGTCGACGCCCTGTGGGGCCTCGGGCGGGTGATGCCCACCGGCGGACCGGCCCGACGCGTGCTCGCCGCGCACGTCATCGGCCACCACATCGACCTGGCGCCCGCGTTGGCTCGCGCCGAGACCGTCATCGCGCCGTCTGCCGTCGTGCTGCGCCAGGCCGCGGCCCTCGGCCACGACACCACCGACTGGCACGTGGTGCCCAACGCGTTGCTCACCGACGGGCGCCCACCC
>JBOHBY010001040.1:0-7644 GCA_050698635.1 Spirillospora sp. | reverse complement strand
GTCTCCGCGGCGTCGGCCGCGGAACGGGCGGTGAGCGTCGCGGCGGCGGCGCGGGGCGAGGACGCCACCGAACGCAGCAGCGCGAGCGCCGACCACCAGCGCACCTGCCGCCGCACCTCCCCCGTGGACGGGTCCCGCACCGTCTCCCGGGCGTAGGACAGGATCTTCGCCATCAGGTCGGCCTGGGCCTCGTCCTGCTCGTGGGGGACGGGGAGGAGCATCCTGTCCTTCGGGAAATGGGTCGTCTCGTCGAGGTAGCGGCGGATGTCGCGGCGGCGGCGCTGAACGTAGTGGCGGGCGAGCCGGTCGCGTCCCTTCTCCGTCTCCAGGTCGACGGTGGCGAGCTCCGGATCGAGCAGGCCGATGAGGTCGCGGAACGCATCCTCCTTGCCGCTGTGTGGGGTGGCCGTGACCAGGATCAGGTGCCGGTGGGGGTCCTCGGCGATCTCTTTCAGGAGGTCGTAGCGGCGCTGGCGGAGCGTCGTCGTAGAACCGCCCGCCGGGACGCAGGTGTGCGCCTCGTCCACGATGACGAGTTCCGGGCAGGCGCGCAGGAACTGGGCGCGGCGCTGGTCTCCCTTGATGAAGTCGGTGGAGACGACCGTGTACTTGTGCTTCTCGAAGAGAGACTCGTCGGCGCGCAGGTCACGCTGGAGCCTCGTGACCGTGGACGGCAGGACGAGCTCGGCCTCGATGGCGAACTTGTCGCGCAGCTCCGCCTGCCACTGCTCGGCGAGCGCGGGCGAGCAGAGGACGGTGAGGCGTTCCGCCTCGCCCTGTTCGATCAGCTCCTTGGCGATCAGGGACGCCTCGATGGTCTTGCCGATGCCGACGTCGTCGCCGATGAGGAGGCGGACCACGTCCATCCGCAAGGCGAGAAGGAGGGGCAGGAGCTGGTACTGGCGAGGCTCGACGGCGATCGCGGCGAGCGAGCGGAACGGCCCGGCGGCGGAGGTGAAACCGATCCGCATCGCGGTCCGCAGCAGGCTCGCGGCGACGCTGTCGCCGATCTCTCCCGGGCCGGTCGCCGGGCGCGGGAAGGTGGCGGGCTCCACCTCGGCGGCGAACAGGCCGGTGGTGAACTCGCGGTCGCCGTTCAGGGGGCGCGCGACGATGAAGCCGTCATCGCCCTCGGACTCGGGGAGGACGACCCATTCACGGCCGCGCGCGGTGATGAGGGAGCCCGGTGAGTACGTGGTGACCGGCATCAGGCGCTGCCCCGTCCGGTGCCGAAGACGCTCGGGTACTCGCTCACGATGTCGCTCCACTCCCTGTCGTACGCGAACCGGACCACCAGCCAGCCAAGGTCGAGCAGCCGTCCCTCCGCCTGGACGTCGCGTTCCCGCACCGTCGCGTGCTCGTGGTGGGGGCCATCGACGAAAACGGCGACGGGCCCCGCGGGCAGCCGGTACACGAAGTCGGGGCGGGCCAGTGCGGCGGCCACCAGCGTCTGCGCCTCGTCGGGCAGACGATAGTCCCTCTGTTTGAGGAACGTGACGAACCGGCGTTCCAGCTCGCTCCCGGACGCGTCCGCGAGGCCACCGGCGTGCTCGTCCACGGTGCCCCGCTGGGCGGCGCGGGCGCCCGTCCACGACCCGGCCAGCTCCGCCAGCAGCCCGATGACGGAGTGCCGGTCGATCCGCTGGTGGAAGAGCTGGTTGGTGTAGGAGAGCAGGCAGTCGTAACAGCCGCGCTCGCAGCGCTCGCGGGCGCCGGGCGCCGAGCCCTCGTCGCGCAGGGTCGCCGGGTCGACGTGGATGATCCGCAGGGCGGTCCTGGCGACCTCGGCGAGCGTGCCGCCCTCGTCGTGCAGGCGGCGCAGCGCGCCGGCGCCGCCCTCGGCGCTCTCCACGAACAGCATGCGGCCGCGGTCGTCGGCGTCCGGCAGACCCTCGCTGGTCAGCTCGGAGTCCTCCAGCTGGAAGTGAGCCTCCATGCCGCGCTCAAGCGCGTACCGGAGGGTGACCGCCTCGGTCTCGGAGACGCGGCGGGAGAGCCTGATCACGCAGACGTTCTTGTGGTCCTCCACGAAGGGGACCACCTTGACCGCGCGTGCGGCGTCCTTCAGCGGGCGGAGCCCGTCGTCCTCAGGCGCGAAGTCGGCCGCGCTCGTCTCGCTCAGCCAGCGGCCCCGGATCGGGTCGAGCCAGAACCCGACGTCGCTCGGGTCCCTGCGGCGGCGGCGCCCGCGGTTGATGACGCGGATCGCGGCGGCGTCCCCGTACACCAGGTCGGCGATCCTCGTGCCGTCCGCGCCGTCCACCTCGGCGTGCAGGCGGCCGGGGCGGGTACCGTGCGCGCTGAACCGGTAGACCGTCTGGAGCTCGAACCCGGCGCGGCGCCGCTCCTCCTCGTCGGAGGAGATCCGCTGCCGCCGGACGGTGTGCACGGTCTGCAACGGCATCATCTGCGACAGCGCGCCGCCGAGTTCGGCGTCGCATTCCTCGCACCGGTCGACGCCCGCCCGACGGGAGTGCCAGTAGCCGCACGACCCGCAGATGCGGGACTCGGTGGTGGCGACGTCGCCCGCCTCAGCGCCCGCCGGGACCTGGACGCTGGCGACCTGGTAGCGGGCGCCCTCGTGGTAGATCAACGCGCCGGGGCCGAACTCGCCGACGGCGATGAACCGGGGCCGCTGGATGTAGGCGCCGCGGCGCCGTTCACCCGGGATGTAGGCGGCGAGGGGCAGCCGGGGGAAGGAGTATCCGGGCAGAAACCCTTCCGAAGCGAAGTAGCGGTAGGTGTAGAAGTCGCTGAACTGTTGTTCGGTGTCTTCGTTCTTCAGGAGTTTCAGCTGGTTCTCGGCGTCCATGCGGCGGCGCTGCGCCTGCGCCCTCGCCTTCGGCTCGGTGGAGTGGTCCAGGACGCGGCGGTTCTGCTCGCGCTGCTCGGCGAGCGCGGCACGGTACAGCTGCCGCCAGCGGTCGCACGCGGCGTCGAACCGGTGGGCGGCGCCGCGGACGACGTCGCGGACCCAGTCGTCGTACCACCACGAGGTGTCGGTGATGGCCGGGGCCCCGTTTCCGGCGGCGAGGTCCGCGAGGACGCGGCCGGCGCGGTCGACGGCGCGGCGGCGGGCGGTCTCGTCCGCGAACTGCTCCAGCAGGTGCGGGTGGATCTCCAGGGACGGCTCCTCGCCGGTGCCGTCCAGGACGTCCCCCATCCGGGAACGCAGCGACACGCCCGTCTCCGCCAGCCAGATCGCGTGGACGTGGGAGCGCAGGAGGTCCTCGTTGGTCAGGTCGAGGCGGGGCGGCTCCACGCTGCCCGCCACCATCAGCTCGGAGCGGCGGAAGTAGTACTGGTCGTGCGCGCGGCCCGTCGAGCAATAGGTGGTCACCAGGGCCGGCTGGCCACTGCGCCCGGCGCGACCCGAACGCTGGGCGTAGTTGGCGGGGGTGGGCGGCACGTTGCGCATCCCGACCGCGTTCAGGGTGGCGATGTCGACGCCGAGTTCCATCGTCGGCGAGCAGTAGAGGAGAGGCAGCCTCCCTTCGCGGAAGTCGGTCTCGCGTTGCATCCGGTCCTCGTTGCGGACCTGCGCGGTGTGCTCGCGCGCCTCCAGGCCTGCGAGGCGGCTCGACGTCTCCCGGTACAGGTCGCGGAAGAAGGCGTTGACGCGTACGTCCGCCTGCGGATCGACGACCTTGCGGAGCGGGTCGGGGGCGCCTGACGTACCGTCCCCTTCGCGCCAGATCAGCGCGGACGCCTTGAGGCGGTAGCCGGGGACCCCTTCCCTGGTCTCGGTTTCGACGGCGAGGAGGCCGACGTCCTCCAGGACCTTCAGCAGGTCGGCGATGATGTCCTGCGCGTCGGTGACGCCGAGCCTGCCGGGAGAATTGCGGAACTCCTTCGGCGCGCGCAGGTAGCGGCCGAGTGCGCTGCGTCCGGTGAAGTGGACGCTGCCCCGGCTGCCGCCCTTCGCGGCGGGGACCGCGAAGACCGTCCGCGCCTTGACCATGGGCTCGCCGTGCGGCAACGCCCAGGTCCCCTTGAGGAGCTGGTCCGACAGGCTTTCGACGCGCTCCTGCCCGTGCTGGGTGAGCACGTCGATGTCCACGGCGAGCTGACGGCGCATCTCGTCCAGGACGAGGTGCGCGAGGGCGGCGCGGTGTTCCGGGTCATCGTCGCGCAGGACGTGGTGGGATTTCCGCCAGGATTCTTCGTCGGCGGCGATCTCGTCGAGGTCGGCGTAGCCGAAACGGATCAGGCCGGTCTGCTCCAGGTTCGGCATCGTGACCCGCCAGCCTCGCTCGAGATCGGCGTAGAGGCGGTAGGAGAGGACCTGGCGCAGGGCGCGCTTCACATTTTCCTTCTGGCTGAACTTGGCGCCGGGATTCTGCGCGAAGTCCGTCATGTCGAGGTTCAGGGCATCCTCGACGGCCTGGGCCACGCTCTCGTGGGTGAGCCCGTGTTCGCCCGCCATACGCGCCGCGTGGTACAACGCGCCGCGCACCTGTGTGACCTGGACGAAGTCGTTGAAGAAACCCGCCTGAAGGCTGGCGTCCTGCCGGTTGTCGACGAAGGTGAGCAGCTTCTTGGCCTCGTCGTCCAGGCCTTCCTCGGCGCGGAGGCTCCGGACGATGCTGGAGCTGATCACGGATACGGCGGAGCTGCGCCCTTCGGCGGCGTACGAGGCCAGTTTGGCGAAATCCGTGCCGCGGGTCTGGGCGTAGGAGACGCGGCAGCGCAGGCAGAACCGGAACGGGGTGGAGAAGTAGGCGGCCCGGATGCCGTCGCCATCCGGGCGCTCGCGTCCGTCCATGCCCAGCCAGACCTCACGGGGCAGATGGTCGCGGAGCCTCTGCAGGACGTGCGGCTCGCCGCCCTCGTCGGTGTCGAACCAGGAGTCGGGCAGGCGACCCGCGGCGATCGGATCCTGGACGGGCCAAGGATCGGCGGAGCTGACGTAGAGGTAGCCGTTGGCGGCGTCTCCCCCGGCGGCGTCCTGGTCCTGGCGCGGGGTGTAGAACACGCCGTCGGACCGGCGGGTGCGGGCGACGACGTGGTACTCCTGCCCGCACTCGCGGCAGAACGCCAGCGGCAGCAGGATCTTCTCCCGCTGCCCCGGCACGCTCACCTGATACTGGCTGGTGACGTGCCGCTCGTCCTCGGGCTCCAGGCTGACGTAGACCGTGTCGCCCTTGGTCAGGAACTGGTGCAGGCGGAACGCGAACAGCGGCCAGCCGGTCTCGGGATGGCGGGCACGCGACCCCTGCCGGAGGGCCTCCGCGATCGCCTCGGCGCAACGCTCCCGCGGCTCGCCGGTGGTGTCCGCCAGTTCCCCGGCGGCGCTCGGGAGGGTCCGGGGGCGGCGGCGGATCAGCCGCTCGCCGTCGCCGTCCTCGCGCGCCAGGCCGAACGTCGTCTCGATCCAGCCGGAGAGGGGGTCGCGGGCCAGGGCGCCATAGCCGCGGGCCGGGCCTTCGCCGAGGACGGACGCCATACCGGCCCGCAGCTGTTCCGGGGACGGCTCGGCGTCCGTCGTGGCCCTGCGCAGGGACTCGCCGATGACCCTGTTCGGCGTCACCTCGGTGCCGAACAGTCTGGACGCGACGGCGGCGACCCGCTTCTGCGCGTCCTCGAACGTCGCGCTCGTCGCCATGGTGGCCGAGGTGCCGACGCACTGAAGCCCGGGGGCATCGCAGGCGTCCCGCAGGCGCCGGACGAGCATCGCGACGTCGGCGCCCTGCCGCCCCCGGTAGGTGTGCAGTTCGTCCAGGACGAGGAACCGAAGGCCCTGTGCGGCACCGATGAGCTGCTGGCGCTCGGCCGGCCTCGTCAGCAGGTACTCCAGCATGACGTAGTTCGTCAGCAGGATGTCCGGCTTGCGACGCAGGACACGGTCACGTTCCTCCTCGCCCTCCTGGCCCGTGTAGCGGGCGAACGTGACGGGCCGGTCGTCCGCGGCCATCCCCCACGTCAGGTACTTCTCCAGCTCGTGAAGCTGACTGTTGGCCAAGGCGTTCATGGGGTAGACGACGATCGCCTTGATCCGGCCGGGCTCCGGGTCGCGCAGGACGGACTCGACGATGGGGACGATGTAGGTGAGGCTCTTACCGGACCCGGTGCCGGTCGTCAGCACGTAGCTCTCGCCGGTCTTCGCGGCCTCGATCGCTTCCCTCTGGTGACGGTGCAGGGTGAGTGTGCGGAACCCGTCGTCCTGCTCGTGCTTCTTCGCACGGAAGAAGCGGCCGCAGTACGGATGCAGAACGCCCTGTTCGACGAGTTCGGCGACCGGGCCGCCCGGTTCGAAGTTGGGGTTGAGTGACAGCCAGGGATCGGGCCAGCGGACCTTGTCCTTCCCCTCGTCCCTCAGGTGGGCGGCGATCTTCCCGTCACGGACCTGGACCAGGGATGAGGTGAAGGCCGAGTAGTCCTCGATCAGCCGATCGTGTACGCCGAAGACGTCCATCCGCGCCGCCCCTCCCGTCCCCGTCCATCACCGGCTCCTCGGTTGACGCGTCCACGAAGCCTCCGGATGACAAGTCTCTCGGAGAACCGCAGGTTCCGCGAACGGTGAACGTCAATAGCCGCGCACAGACTTACCGTTGATCGGATTCACTTCCTTCAGCGGTAGGTCTGGTAGGTGGATGACCAGAAGAGGGTGGGGCGGACGTAGACGCGGGGCTCGTGGGGGGTGGAGTGGATGTCTTCGTGGATTGTCAGGGTCGGGTCGTGGTGGAGGGCGACGGCGGTGAAGGTGCTGTAGTGGCTCGTCGGGGCGTCGAAGGTCAGGTAGTCGAGGACGCATCGGGGGTCGGCGGGGGCGGGGCGGTGGGAAAGGGAGGCGGTGAAGAATCGGGGGTCGAGCAGGCCGCCGTCCTCCCATTCGTCCCAGCGCTGGATGGAGAGCATGCAGTAAATGTCCGGGCGGGTTTGGTGCTCGATCAGGGCGCGCAGATGGCGGACGGCGGCGCGAATCAGGACGTGGTTCATCTCGGCGATGGGAAGCGCGTCCAGGAAACCCAGTTGGTCGTAGTGGGCGTAGAGGGGCGGCTCGTCGAAGCCGAAGTCGGCTGGAAGGTCGCGGCAGACGCCGGACGGCTCGATCCGCTGCACGGCGACGAGCCGCCGGAACTCGGGCTCGTACTCGTCCGAACTCACACGACTCCTTTGCGGTTGGCCGAACCCTGATTATTCACGTGACTGAAACCGGCCGGGAATGGGCGGCCATGGTAGGAACTACGGATGTCCTCGCCGTTCACCAGTTCCCCCGCCCCTGCCGCGCCCCCTCCTACAAGGGGATACGGCGGCAAATGGCGGATGATCTACCTGCTCTTCCCGGCGTTCATGATCTTCGTCATCGTCATGATCGTGCGGTCTGTCGTGTTCGGCGGCGAGGAGTCTTCGGGGCCCAAGGGCGAATTGCTGTGGTGGCTGGACGCCAAGGCGGCGCCCCTGCAACCGCACGAACCTACGGGCTGGCCGACCGGGGACGTTTTCGCGGTCGCCGCCGGGCGCCAGGTCACCGGATACGGCATCGCGGACGGGAAGAAGCGGTGGGCGGTGCCGATCGCGGGCGACATCTGCGCCACGTCCACCCGGATGTCCGGGAGCCTGGTCGCCGTGCTGCACGGCGGCGGGGGCGACAGGTGCGACCGTGTGGAGGTGGTCGACGTCCAGCGTGGGACGTCGGTGTGG
>JBOHBY010001039.1:0-5926 GCA_050698635.1 Spirillospora sp. | reverse complement strand
GTCGGGGGCCGGGGCGGCCTTGGCCATGCGGCCCGGGGTCCAGATGCGCCGGCCGATGTCGTACGACAGCGCCGGGAGCAGCAGGGACCGGACGATCAGGGTGTCGAGGAGGACGCCGAACGCGACCGCGAAGCCCATCTCGACCATGAACACCAGCGGCAGCGTGACCATGGAGGCGAACGTCGCCGCCAGGACCAGGCCGGCCGAGGTGATCACGCCGCCGGTGACGGTGAGGCCGCGCTGGATGCCGCGGCGGGTGCCGAGGGCCTGCGATTCCTCCCGGACGCGGTGCATCAGGAAGATGTTGTAGTCGACCCCCAGCGCGACCAGGAAGATGAAGGCCAGCAGCGGGAATCCGGCGTCGGTGCCCTCGAATCCGAAGACGTGCTCGAAGATCACCGCGCAGGCGCCGAGCGAGGCGAGGAACGACAGCACGACGGTGCCCATCATCAGCAGCGGCGCGACGACGGCGCGCAGCAGCGCGATGAGGATCAGGAACACCACGCCGAGCACGATCGGGATGATCACCTTGTTGTCGCGGGTGGAGGCCCGCTTGATGTCGAGCGAGGTCGCGGTCGTGCCGCCGACCTTGGCGTCCGCGGACGGGACGCCGTGCGCGGCCGTCCGCAGCCGGTCGATGGTCTTGCGCGCGGCCTCGCTGTCGGCCGAGTCCTTCAGCGTCGCCTCGTACTTGACCAGGCCGCCCGCCGTGGCGGCCGGGCCGACTTCGGCCACGCCGGGCGTGCCGCGGACGGTTTCGGCGATCTGGTCGGACGCCGATGCCTTGCCGATGACGACGGCCGGGGAGCCCGATCCGGCGGCGAAGTGCCGGGCGACGACCTCGGAGCCCTTGATGGAGTCGGGACGTCCGGTGAACTGTCCGGCGTCCGACATCCCGTCGGCCTTGAGCGAGCCCAGGCCGAGGGTGAGGACGATCAGTCCGAGCATTGTGGCGGCCCAGAGCGCGCGCGGGCGCCTGCCGACCAGACCGGCGATGCGGCTCCAGACGCCGTGTTCGGCGTCGTACGCCTCCGGCTGCAGGTACTTGGCGTCGTACCGGGGGATCAGCGGCCAGAACAGCCAGCGGCCGCAGATGACGAGGAGCGCGGGCAGGAGGGTGGTCATGGCGCCGAGTGCGGTGAGGATGCCCGCCGCTGCGACGGGGCCCATGCCGGCGGTGGAGTTCATCTCGGCCAGCAGCAGGCACAGGAGGCCGACGGCGACGGTGGCGGCGGACGCGAGGAGCGCCGGGCCCGCGCGGTGCAGCGCGAACGCCATGGCCTCGTGCCGGTCTTCGTGCCGGTGTAGTTCTTCCCTATAGCGGGCGACGAGTAGTAGCGCGTAGTCGGTTGCTACACCGAACACGAGAACGGTCAGGATTCCCGAACTTTGGCCGTTGACGGTGAGGTCGCCGTACTTGGCGAGCAAATACACCAGCGATTGGGCCAGTCCTAGAGCGAAGACGGCGCTCAGTACAGGAACGAACCACAGCATCGGGCTGCGGTAGATGATGAGCAGCAGGACGATGACGACGCTGCCGGCGGCCATGAGAAGGAAGCCGTCGATGGTCTCGAAGACCTCGAACTGGTCGGCCCCCATACCGGCGGGTCCGGTGACGTGCGTGGTCAGTCCGGGTGGTCCGCGCTCGGCCAGGGCACGTGCGTCGTCTACCGCGGCGGTCAGATCCTCATCTGTGAAGGGCACGATCGTCTGTAGCGCCTTGCCGTCCTCGGACGGGAACGGCCCCTGTGCCTTCTGCGCTCCGGGCAGTTTCTGCAGGGCGGAGACGTCCGCGGCGGCCTTCGCGCGGTCCTGTGCGGTGATTCCGCCGGAACGCTCGTAGACGACGACCGCGGGCATCGTCTCGTCCTTGCGGAACTGTTCCTCCATCTCGACGACCTGTGTCGACTCGGCGCCACCGGGGAGCCAGGACGCGGCGTCGTTCTCCTCGACGTCGCCGAGCTTGCCGGCCAGCGGCCCGAGGGCGACCAGTAGGACGATCCACGCGGCCAGGACGGCCCACTTGGTGCGGCGGCCGGCGATCAGTCCGGCCAGGCGGTGGGCCCGTGATTTCGGGGGTGCCGGGCTGTGTGCGCTCATGTTCCTCTCCTGTGCGGTCTGCGATTCCCGTACGGCGTGCTGTCGAGATATATCGCGTTCGCCCAAGATTGTCTCGATCGTCGAGACATGTCAAGTAGTATCGCGAAATCTCGATCGCGCTCGCTTCGAGCTTCTCGAATTAAGAGTCTCTCTAAAATAGAGCTTTGTCAACTCCGGAGAGAGGACACGTTCCGGTGGCCTCCCACGTCCTCAATCGTCGCGAGCAGGCATCGCCGTGCGCGTCCAGCGCTAGATGGGAACGCGGCTACCTCGGCCGAGGCATGCGTGAGCCGGCGAGTACCCCTCGAGGTGTAGAAACCGATGGGCCACGCGGGACTTGATAAGGAGACCGGGCTCCGCCTCACCGCCAAGGGCCGGCCTTGGCCGGGCACGACAAAACCGGGGATCCGCCTGCCAGACGTGGGTCTGGCCGATGGGTCCCCGGTTCAGTGGAGACGCGGGGTGAGTCCTAGCCCTTGAGGGTCAGGCGACCTTCTCGGAGGACGAAGACGACGACTTGCTGGAGGACGACGACGAGTCGCCCCCAGACGACGAGGAAGAGGAAGACGAAGTGGAAGACGAGGCCGTGTCCGACTTGGACGAGTCGCCGCTGGACGAAGAGCCGCCAGAGGAGCCGTTGGACGAGGCGCCCGCGGTCGAAGGCTTTCCAGAGCCACGGCTGTCGGTCCGGTAGAAGCCGGACCCCTTGAAGATGATCCCCGCCGCAGAGAAGACCTTGCGAAGCTTGCCGCTGCACGCCGGGCAGTCGGTCAGCGCGTCGTCGCTGAACTTCTGCACGACCTCAAGAGGCTCGCCGCACTCGGTGCAAACGTACTGATACGTCGGCACGGTTCCTCCTAGCTGACTCAACCCGGCTGACCCGGACTGGCACTCACTTCAAACGACTGCCAATGGTACCGATGCTTGGAACAGGATTCGCCCCCGGTATGTTCCCTGACCCGTCATCATCTGCCGGGCCAGGGAACGGCCTGGTCACATGCCCTCCGAAGCTCACGGAGCATGGAAACGGGGCGTCACACGCCCTTCTCGCCGAACCAGCCTGCCAGCCGTCCCTTCCGGCTGACCGCGCGCAGACGGCGTTCGGTGGCGTCCCGTACAGCGTCGGTGGTCACTACCAGGAGCGTGTCACCCGCTTGCAGAGGCGTGGTGGGTTCCGGGACGAAGCTCGACCCGTTCCGCACGATGAGGGTCACGGACGCGCCAGGCGGCAACCGGAGCTCGAATATCTCCACGCCGTTCAGCATGGAGTCGACCGGTATCCGAACCTCGAGAAGGTCGGCGTGCAGTTCTTCCAGGGGGGCGGCTTCAACGTCCAGTTCCCGGGTCTGTTCGTCGCTCTGCAGCCCGCACAGGCGCGCCGCCAGCGGCAGCGTGGGGCCTTGGAGGAGGGTGAACACCACGACGATATTGAAGACGATGGCGAACAGCCGGTCGGCGCTCTCTACGTGCTCCACCATCGGGATCGTGGCGAGAACAATGGGGACGGCGCCGCGCAGCCCCGCCCAGGACGCGAACATCTTCTCGCCCCACGACAGCTTGAACCCGATCGTGGACAGCACGACCGACACGGGACGGGCGATCAGCAGCAGCACGAACCCGACCACAAGCGCGGGCACGATCTGGCCGGGCAGCTCACTGGGAGAGGCCAGTAGGCCCAGCATGACGAAGAGTCCGATCTGGGCGAGCCAGCCGACGCCTTCTGCGAAGCCACGGGTCGCCGGACGGTGCGGTAGCCGGGCGTTGCCCAGGACCAGGGCGCTGACGTACACGGCCAGGAACCCGCTGGCGTGCAGCAGGGACGCCGCGCCATAGGCGCCGATCGACAGCGACAGCACCGCGATGGGGTAAAGGCCGGACGCGGGTAGCGCGATGCGGCGCAACCCCTGCGCGCCCAGCCAGCCGATGGCGAAACCGAGGATGCCGCCCGCGACCAGCTCGTACACCATCACGCCGAGGAGTTCGGCGAGGTTGGGGGCGCCGGTGTGGACGCTGAGCGTCACCACGATGATCACGACGGGCGCGTCGTTGAAGCCGGACTCGGCCTCCAGCAGCCCGCTCAGCCGCGACGGCAGCGGCAGCCGTCGCAGCACGGAGAACACGGCGGCCGCGTCGGTCGGGGCGAGCACGGCGGCGAGGAGGAAGGCGGCCCGCCAGTCCAGGTCGACCAGCCACATGGAGGCGAGCGCGACCACGACGATGCTGATCAGCGTGCCGATCGTGGACACGCTGAGCGCCGCGGGCACCGAGCGTTTGACGTGCCGCCAGCTGGTGGTGACGCCGCCCTCGGCGAGGATCAGGACCAGCCCGGCGAGGCCGAGCGTCTCGGCGAGCTCGACGTCGTCGAACTGGATGTGGGCGGGGCCGGACTCGCCGACGAGAAGGCCGAGGCCCAGGTAGGCCAGAAGGGTCGGGAGGCCGGCCTTGTGCGACAGCCTGACCGCGACGATGGCGCTGAGTACGAGTGCGGACCCGATGAGTAGCCAGATGTCGAGATGCACATCCCACCCTTCGGGGTCGTCAAACTTGATCGTTAAGGGATCCTACAGATTCACCGGCCGATCGCACACTTGCGGTTGAGGGACGGCATGTCGGAATGGGTGATTAGTGTCGTCTGACGTGCGGATTTACCCCGTTGACGACGTTCCGCACGTCCCGTCCCTGGACGGCCGCGGTGACGTTGTCGCCCACCATCACCGCGAGGTTCAGCTGTGACTGGACGGACCCTCCGGCCGCATGCGGGGACAGTAGGACGTCCTCATGGGAGCGCAGCGGATGCTCCGGCGGCAGCGGTTCTTCGTCGTACACGTCCAGTGCCGCACCGGCCAGCCGTCCCGAATTCAGGGCTTCGAGGACGGCGTCGTCAGGGGCGATGCCCCCGCGCGCCACATTCACCAGCAACGCGTTGTCCGGCAGTAGGGCGAGGCGTTCGGAACCGATCAGACCCCTGGTCTCGTCTGCCAGCGGTAGGGCGAGGACGAGGATGTCGGACGTCGCCATCAGGTCGTCCAGTTCGCGGTATATGGCCGTCGCCTCGGGGCGCTTCCGCCTCGTCCAGTACGACACCGTGCAACCGAGTGCTGCGAACAGCCGTGCCGTCTCCGCGCCTACAGCACCGAAGCCGACGATGCCTATGCGCTGCGTATGGATCTCCCTAGGCAGCCGTGCCGCCATCTCCATCTGCGGCCACCCGCCCGCGCGTACTGCCCGATCGCCCCAGGCGAGGTTGCGGCACAGCGCGAGCGCCGCGCCGACGGCCCATTCGGAGACGCCGCGCGCGTTGAAGCCCGCCGCGTTGGCCACCGGCACACCTGCCGCCGTCAGTCCGGCGACGTCGATGCTGTCCGTGCCGACCGCGGGCACCTGGACGAACGCCAGACGCGCCGCGGCGGCCACAGCCTCGGCGTCCAGCACGAGCCGTCCGGCGAAGTCGGCGATCACGATGTCGGCGTCCGGGAGCGCGGCGAGCAGGCCGCTACGGTCCCTGGTCGGCGGGAACGTCACCTCGGCGGCGTCGCCGAGCGGCGCGAACAGCCCGCGGACGACGTCCTCGCCGATCGGGGGCAGGGACAGGATCCGCCAGGGCGCCGCCATCTCTAACCTCCTGTTTCGCCTGCGCGACTACGACCGCGCGACCACGACCGCGCGACTACGACCGCGCGACCTTCGACCCGGCAACCCTACGAGCCCAAGATCCAGGAGCGGGTCAGCGGAGGCGTACCAGGCCCGTGGACGGCGTGACGGCCGCCCGGACGCGCTGGTCATGCGGCTCCGACGGCAGGGCCGCCACCAGTTCCGAGTCGTACAC
>JBOHBY010001038.1:0-3102 GCA_050698635.1 Spirillospora sp. | reverse complement strand
GGCGGTTCTGGCGCCCGTCGGCTCAGCGCAGGTCGAACCGGTCCAGGTTCATGACCTTGTCCCACGCCGCGACGAAGTCGCGCGCGAACTTGTCCCCCGCGCCGTCGCCGGCGTAGACCTCGGCGAGCGCGCGCAGTTCGGCGTGCGACCCGAAGACCAGGTCGACGCGGCTGCCCGTCCACTTCACGGCACCGGAGGCGTCCCGGCCCTCGAAGGTCTCGGCGTCCTCCGACACCGGCTGCCACGTCGTGTCCAGGTCGAGCAGGTTCACGAAGAAGTCGTTCGTCAGCGACCCCGGCGTCGTGGTGAACACGCCGAGCGAGGACCCCTTGTGGTTGGCGCCGAGCACCCGCAGACCGCCGATCAGGGCGGTCATCTCGGGCGCGCTGAGCGTGAGCAGGTTCGCCCGGTCGAGCAGCAGGTACTCGGCCGGAAGCCGGTTGCCCTTCCCGACGTAGTTGCGGAACCCGTCGACGGACGGCTCCATCGCGTGGAAGGACTCGACGTCGGTCTGCTCCTGCGTCGCGTCCGTCCGGCCCGGGGTGAACGGCACCGTCACGTCGTGCCCGGCGGCCTTGGCCGCCTGCTCGACCGCCGCGCAGCCGCCGAGAACGATCAGGTCCGCGATGGAGATCCGCTTTCCGCCGGTCTGCGAGGAATCGAACGCCTCCTTGACGCCTTCGAGCGCGCGGAGCACCGTGCGCAGCTCGTCGGGGTCGTTGACGTCCCAGGCGTTCTGCGGCTCAAGCCGGACGCGCGCGCCGTTGGCGCCGCCGCGCTTGTCGGTGCCGCGGAACGAGGCCGCCGACGCCCACGCGGCGGAGACCAGCTGCGCCACCGACAGGCCCGAGGCCAGGATCCGCTCCTTGAGCGCGGCGACGTCGGCGTCGTCGACCAGCTCGTGGTCCCTGGCCGGGACGGGGTCCTGCCACACCATCGTCTCGGCCGGGACCTCCGGGCCGAGGTAGCGCGCGATCGGGCCCATGTCGCGGTGCGTCAGCTTGAACCAGGCGCGGGCGAACGCGTCCGCGAACACGTCCGGATTCTCCATGAAGCGGCGCGAGATCGGCTCGTAGATCGGGTCGTACCGGAGCGAGAGGTCGGTCGTCAGCATGGTCGGGTGGGTCCGCTTGGACGGGTCGTGCGCGTCCGGAACGGTGTCGGCGCCCGCGCCGTCCTTCGGCCGGTACTGGTAGGCCCCCGCGGGGCTCTTGAACAGCTCCCACTCGTACTGGAACAGCGTCTCGAAGAAGGTGTTGTCCCACGTGATCGGGGTGGGCGTCCAGATGCCCTCAAGGCCGCTGGTGATCGCGTCCTTGCCCACGCCGGTGCCGTAGGTGCTCTTCCAGCCGAGGCCCTGCTGCTCCAGCGGCGCGGCCTCGGGCTCGGGGCCGACGTTGTCGGCCGGGCCCGCGCCGTGCGTCTTGCCGAAGGTGTGGCCGCCGGCGATCAACGCGACGGTCTCCTCGTCGTTCATCGCCATGCGGCGGAACGTCTCGCGGATGTCGCGGGCCGCGGCGATCGGGTCCGGGTTGCCGTTCGGGCCCTCCGGGTTGACGTAGATCAGGCCCATCTGGACGGCGCCCAGCGGGTTCTCCAGCTCCCGGTCACCGGTGTAGCGCTCGTCGCCGAGCCAGGTGGTCTCGGGGCCCCAGTAGACGTCCTCCTCGGCCTCCCAGGCGTCCACGCGGCCGCCCGCGTAGCCGAACGTCTTGAAGCCCATGCTCTCCAGCGCGACGTTGCCGGTCAGGACCATCAGGTCGGCCCAGGACAGGCTCGCGCCGTACTTCTTCTTGACCGGCCACAGCAGGCGGCGGGCCTTGTCGAGGCTGCCGTTGTCGGGCCAGCTGTTCAGCGGCGCGAAGCGCTGCTGGCCGGACCCGGCGCCGCCCCGTCCGTCATGGATGCGGTAGGTGCCGGCGCTGTGCCACGCCATCCGGATCATGAACGGGCCGTAGTGGCCGAAGTCCGCGGGCCACCAGTCCTTGGACGTGGTGAGGACCTCCGCGATGTCCCGCTTCACGGCGGGCAGGTCGAGGCCGCCGAACGCCGCCGGGTAGTCGAAGTCCGCGCCGAGCGGGTTCGTCACGTCGGGGTTCTTCGCCAGGAGCTTCAGGTTCAGCCGGTTCGGCCACCAGCCGCGGTTGCCCCCGCCCTCGGTGGGGTGCGGAGCACGGGTGTGCACCACCGGGCACCCACCCTCGGCCGCCGCGGTGCCTTCACTAGCGACGTTCTCGTTGTTCTCAGTCATGTTTCCTCCCAGGCGACGCAAGGGGTGGATCAGGAATTCTCGGTGGCGGAGCAGTCGGCGCACAGGCCCCAGTAGACGACCTCGGCCTCGTCGATCGTGAAGCCGCGGTCGTCGGAGACGGTCAGGCAGGGCGCCTCGCCGACCGCGCAGTCGGCGTCGGCGATGACCCCGCAGGACCGGCACACCACGTGGTGGTGGTTGTCACCGACCCGCGACTCGTAGCGCGCCACGAACCCGGCCGGCTGGATGCGCCGCACCAGGCCCACCGCCGTCAGCGTGCGGAGCGAGTCGTACACGGCCTGGTGGGAGACTTTCGGGAGATCCCCGCGCACCGCGCCGATGATCGAGTCCGTGTCGGCGTGCGGGTGGGCGTGCACCGCCCCCAGCACCGCCAGCCTCGGCCGCGTCACCCGCAGGTCGGCCCCGCGCAGCAGCTCCCGAAGATCCAGATCCGTGACCACGGATCACAGGCTGGCTCATTTTCTGGAATCAGTCAAGAATTGGACGGCATCATGTTCCGGGGTCGGACGGTAGGACCGGGCCGATGCCGGGCAGAAGCACGGTGACGCGGGCCGGGGACGCCGGACGCGCGTCCCGGTCCTGGCCGCCTGCGAACCGGAGATCCCCTGTGCGCACCTCAACACCAGACCACGCCGACGCACCGCGCCCCCCGCTGCGCACCGGCCGGTGGCGGCTGCCTGGCGGGCACGCGACCGGCCGCAAGGCCCGCCGGTCGATCCGCCGGGCCCTGCGCCGGTGGGGGCTCGGCTCCGCCGCCGACGACCTCGCCGACCAGTTCGCGACGCTGGTCCAAGACGTCCTCGCCCGCAGCCCGATGCGCGGACGCTGCG
>JBOHBY010001037.1:0-3596 GCA_050698635.1 Spirillospora sp. | reverse complement strand
ACCTGAACAACTGGAACCTCGGCATCGGTTTCGCGGCGATCATTCTCGGCGTGATCCTGTCGACCAAGTGGCGCTGACGGTAAGTTATCCACAGGTCGGGGATCTCCCACCCCGACTATCCCCAGGTTTTCCACAGCCCATGGCGATCCACATGGGGGCAGAGCGTCTGAAACGGACACTGCCTCGAAAAACAGGACGCCGCTGCTCTCCCGCAGCGGCGTCCTTGTCTCGGGCTACAGTGACGGGTTCAGGTCCGCCGTTCTGACCAGGACCAGGGCCGTGAGCAGCACGAAGGTGACCACCGGCGCGGCGATGTGGAGCAGCTGCCGCCGCGCCTCCGGGGTGTAGGCGAACACGGTGGCCAGGGCCGCGCCGACCGCGAGGCCGCCGATGTGGCCCTCCCAGGAGATGCCGTCCACCGAGAACGTCAGCACCAGGTTGAGCACCAGGATGAACACGATGGGGCCGACCGGGATGTTGAGCCGGCGGCCGACCACGAAGTAGGCGCCGAACAGGCCGAAGACGGCACCCGACGCGCCTACGGCCGAGTCGTTCGGGGCGCCGACCAGGTACAGCAGCACCGATCCGCCCAGGCCCGACAGCACGTACAGGACGATGAAGCGCCACCGTCCGAGCACCGGCTCCAGCACACGGCCGACCGCCCACAGCGCCCACATGTTGAACAGGATGTGGGTGATGCCGAAGTTCCCGCCGCGGTCGTGCAGGAACATCGCGGTGAACAGCCGGTACCACTCGCCCTCGGCGACGCCGCCGACCTCCCCGTTCGGCAGCATGGCCCGGCCGAGCATCATGAAGTCCCACACGACGCGCCACGACGACAGCTCGGCGAGGTACGCCGCCACGCACGCGCCGATGAGCGTGTACGTGACGACCGGCACGGCGGTCACCGAGCCCCGCGCGCCGAGGGGAGTGCGCGGCACGCCCCTGCGGTCGCCCCGGTTGCCCTCGGCGACGCACTCGACGCACTGGTGCCCGACGGCCGCGTCCCGCATGCACTCGGGGCAGATGTAGCGATCGCACCGGGTGCAGCGGACGTAGGTCTCCCGTCCCGGATGCCGGTAGCAGGTCGGCACCGAGGTCTCGGGAGCGGGGCTGTGGTCTGTGCTCATCTTGGGGCTCCGTGGGGCCGTCGCGAGGTCTACCCGTCTCGGGGTCTCACCGTGTGAAACGACTAACGGCGTTCGATCGTCACCGACTGGAGGACGACGTCCTCCTTCGGCCGGTCCTGGCGGCCCGTCTCGACCTTCCCGATCTTGTCGACGACGTCGGTGCCCTCGATGACCTTGCCGAAGATGGTGTGCCGGCCCGTGAGGTGCTGGGTGTGCCCGACACTGAGCGTGACGAAGAACTGGGAGCCGTTGGTTCCGGGCCCGGCGTTGGCCATGGCCAGCAGGTAGGGCCGGTTGAACTTCAGGTCGGGGTGGAACTCGTCCTTGAACTCGTAGCCGGGGCCGCCGGTGCCGGTGCCGAGCGGGTCGCCGCCCTGGATCATGAAGTTGTCGATGACCCGGTGGAAGACGGTGCCGTCGTAGAGCGGCGCGTCCGACTTCTGCCCGGTGCGCGGATCGTGCCAGGTCTTGTTCCCCTCCGCCAGGTCGACGAAGTTCGCCACCGTCTCCGGCGCCTGCTCCGGGTAGAGCTGGACGCCGATGGTCCCGAGCGACGTGTTGAGCTTCGCGAAGATCTCGTTGGCCACGCTGGCCGCCTCCTCGTGAGTGGGTTGTGTGTCGTCTGACGGCGCTGTCGCGGTCATGCCCCGAACATGTCACGCTGAGTGATCGAACGGTCGCGCGTTCGGTGTTTACCTCCCGGTGTCTGGGAAGGGTGCATGACAGGACCTCGCAAACAGGGAGGTTAGCGTGTCCCTAATGATCAGTATCCGCCGGAAGCCACGGGAGGACGGTCTGACGCGGTTCGGACGCGTCCAGGAGACGGCCCGCCAGGGTGCCGGAATGTGCCGGCAGGGCGCGTCCTCCGCGGCCGGGCGGATCATGCCCGTCGCGGGTGAGCGCGTCATGGTCGTGCGCGGCTGGAGCGCACCGAGGCTCCGGTGGGCGGCCCGGTATGTGGAGACCGGCCTGGCCCCGCGGGTGAGCACGTTCCTGAGCGATGTCGCCCACCGGGTGGAGCCGCCGAAACCGGCCAGGCCCGGGCGTGGCGCGCTCATGACGATGATGGGTGTGCTCGCGGTCGTCGGCATCGCCGGTGCGGTGGCGACGCGGCGCGGCGTCATCCGCGACCTGACCAAGGGTTCCGGTGAGCACATGGGGGACGCCACGTCGGCCGACTCCATGACGGTCAGCGGCTCCGACGTCGACGGTCAGGTGCGTTCCCCGCACTGAGGACTCACGGGAGGGCCCGGTCGTGCGCGACCGGGCCCTCTGCCATGCGCGGGGTCCGTCCCGCCATGCGCGGGGCCGTCCGCCATGCGCGGGGCTTCGTCTTCCCTGGTGGGGTGGTGCTAGCTACCAACCGGTACGGTGAACGCCATGTCGCGGAGACGCTCGATCCGGCAGGCGCTGGCGGCCCAGGCCGGGCGGCGCGCCCGGCAGGGGGTGCACATCGCGGTGCACCGTGTCTGGGAGTGGACCCAGCGGCATGGTGAGATCACCCCGCAGACGCCTGGACGACGCAAGTTCGCCTATCTGGGCGAGGGTGCGTGCATCGGGTTCCCCGTCGGTTCCGTCTACGGCGAGCCGTGGATCTCGATCGGCGACCACACGCTCATCGGGACGCACGTCACGATCTCGGCGGGGTTCGTCCCCGGCCTCGACCTCGGCCCGGACGTCGTCGTCCGGATCGGCGGGAGCTGCTCCATCGGACGCGGTACGCACATCGTCGGCCACCAGTCCATCGACATCGGCGACGACGTCTTCACCGGGCCGAACGTCTACATCACCGACCAGAACCACTCCTACGGCGACCTGCACACGCCCATCGGACGGCAGTGGCCGGAGAACAACCCCGTCATGATCGGCGACGGCTGCTGGATCGGGACCGGCGCGATCATCCTGCCGGGCACCCGCCTCGGCCGTAACGTCGCGGTCGCGGGCGGCGCGGTCGTCCGCGGCGAGTTCCCCGACCACGCGGTCATCGGCGGTGTCCCCGCGAAGATCCTGCGCAGCCACGACGCGGAGAACGGCTGGCAGCCGCCGCTCCGCAACGACCCGCTGATGTCGCTGGACGAGCTCGCGGCCCTGTCCGTCGGCGGCCTTGAGGGCCTCCAGATCCTTCAGGACAAGCTGCGCGAGGAGTTCATGGGACGCGGTGACGTCCGCCATGAGGAAGCCGGTTGAGCCGCTCCCGGACAAACCGCGGCGCCCCGAAAGGCCGCGGCGCCCCGCCCGTGGAGTCGGGCAGGGCGCCTGAGGTCGGCCGAGCTCAGTTGTAGCGGGCGGTCTTGTCGCGGCGTCCGCCGCCGGAGTAGGAACCGCCACGGCGGTTGCCGTGCGAGCCGCCGCCCGTGCGGGGGCCGCCGCCACGACGCTCGCCGCCGGTGTAGGAGCCGCGGTGCTCGCCGTCGCGCGGCTCGTAGGAGCCCTCGCGGCGGCGTCCGCCGTCCTGCCGGTCCGAGG
>JBOHBY010001036.1:0-1913 GCA_050698635.1 Spirillospora sp. | reverse complement strand
CGCCACACGCCACACGCCGCACGCCGCACGCCGCGGGAAGGGCGTGCGTTCATTTGGGGAAGTCGCACGAATTCGGGGGGATCGATGCGACGTCGTCATATCATCGCGCTCGCTCTCGCGGCGGGCGTCACCGGAGCGGGGATCACCGCCCAACGGCTCGTCGACTGGGACGGGCCGCAGCGCGAGGGCGTCGTCATGGGCGCCACGGAGTCGGTCGGCACGCCGGCGGCCGGGCACGGAGCGGCCGTGGCCAGGGCCCGTCCGTTCGACGCGGCGCGGCTGCGCGGCGCCGTCCGGGCCTACATCGGGACGCGTCCGGGCAGGGCGGGGGTGATGGCCACCGATCTGCGCACGGGCCTGTCCTTCGGGGAGAACGAGAAGGGCGACTTCGTCAGCGCCAGCATCATGAAGGTCGACATCCTGGCGAGCCTCGTCCTGCAACGGCAACGGCAACGGCCGCCGCAGGCGCAGGCGCAGGCGCAGCGCGGTGCCCCGGGGTTGTCGGGCGGCGAGCGGGAGCTGGCGAGCGAGATGATCCGGGTGAGCGACAACTCGGCGGCGGACGCCCTGTACTCCGACGCGGGCCATGGCGCGGGCGTCCGGAAGTCGAACAGAAGCTTCGGGATGAACGACACCAAGCCGTTCCCGACGTCGTGGGGGTCGTCGCTGACGAGCCCGTCCGACCAGGTCAGGCTGCTCACTAACCTCGCGTCGGACCGGAGCCCGATCCAGGCGCCGGGCCGCGGCTACATCCTGGGGCTGATGGGCTCGGTCGTGGACGAGCAGGCGTGGGGCGTCAGCGCGGCGGCGCTTCCGGGCGAGAGAGTGGCGCTGAAGAACGGGTGGACGCCGGTCCACGACCAGGGACACGGCTGGACGGTGAACAGCATCGGCCGCATCACGGGACGCGATCACGACTTTCTCGTCGCGGTGTGCAGCGGTGAGAGTCCGACGATGGAGGCGGGCGTCTCCACGGTCGAGCATGTCTCGGACATGGTGGTGGACGCTCTGCGCGAGGCGCGCCCCTAGGGATTGGGAGGGGGTCCGCGGAGTCCGGGGGCCGCGAAGTCCAGGGGGCCCGCGGAGTCCGGGGGGCCGCGGAGTCCGGGCCAGGCGGCGGGCCGGCCGCCCAGCGAAGGACCAGGACCGTCAGCCGCGGATCGGCCGGGTGAGCTTCTTGCCCTCGGTGGCGGACACGACGACGCAGGAGACGGCGCGGTCGCCGGACGTCCACGACTCAAGCGTGGGGTAGTAGTAGGACGTGGCGAGCGAGTTCGCCGCCGGGTCCCGGTTGATCTTGCTCTCGATGCGCTGCTTGCACCCGGCCTCGGCCAGCTGGCTCAGCTTGTTCTCGGACGGCAGCATGGCGCCGGGCAGCTTGAAGACCGCCAGCACCTCGCCGTCGTGCGGCCCCGTGCACGGGACGACCTTGACGCTCTCGACCTCGACCGGCTCGCTGGTCGCCGTGGTGGCGCCCTCGTTGTCGTTGATACAGTCGCCGACCTTCATCTTCAGGGCGTCCACCTCCTTGGTCTTGGTCGGGGACGTGGTGGGGCTCAGCGAGCCGACGCCGTCGTCGGAGGAGTCGGACCCGGCCTGCAGCGCGTAGCCGACCCCGCCGCCGACGACCCACAGGCACGACAGGACGATCCCGGCGATCGCGAACCCGCGCCCCTTGCCGCCGCGTTCCCCGATCTGCTTGATGGCGATGATCCCGAGGATGAGGCCGAGGACGCCGAGGCAGCCGAGGAGTCCGGTGACGAAGGCGCCGATGGCCATCCCGTTGGTCTTACCGGACTGGTTCGAGGGCCCGTAGCCGGACGGACCGCCCGGAAGCGGCGGGCCTCCGGGAAGCGGCGGGCCTCCCGGGAGCGGCGGGCCGGGCGGCGCGGGCGGGTAGCCGCCGGCCCCAC
>JBOHBY010001035.1:0-1723 GCA_050698635.1 Spirillospora sp. | reverse complement strand
GGCGTCCCGCTGCGGGACGGCGAGCTGTTCGGGACGCGGATCCGCAAGCCGAAGCGGCGCTAGCCGCGGAAACCGATCCCCGCCGCCGCGCGTAGGAATCGGACGGGGTCATGAAACGCCCGCTCGTCATCGCCGTCGTCGCGCTCGGGCTCGCCGCGCCCGTTGTCGCCTGGACGACCGCGACCGCCGCGACTCCGCCCCCGCGCCTCATGGCGACGGTCGGCCCCGGCGCCCGGATCGCGCTCACGAACGCCGCGGGGGTGCGCGTCCGGACGCTGAAGCCGGGCTCCTACCGCATCACGGTGCGCGACCGGACGGCGCGGGACAACTTCCATCTCAGCGGGCCCGGCGTGAACCGGCGGACCACGGTCCGCTTTCGCGGAACCGTGACGTGGCTCGTCCAGCTGCGTGCCGGCGGCGTCTACCGGTACGTGTCGGACGCCCGGCCCAAGCGCCTGCGGGGGTCGTTCCGGGTCACCGGGCTGGTGGCGACCGTCGGCCCGGGCTTCACCATCTCGCTGACGGCGCGCGGTACGCGTGTCCGGACGCTGAAGCCGGGCGCCTACGCGCTCGTCGTGCGCGACCGCTCCACCATCCACAATTTCCACCTGCGGGGGCCGGGGGTGGACCGGCAGACCGGGGTCGCCGTCCGGCGGACGGTCATCTGGCGGCTGCGCCTGCGGGTCGGCGCGTACCGCTTCGTCTGCGACCCGCACGCCGGCGAGATGCAGGGCGGCTTCCGCGTCGGCTAAGGGCGCGAGCCGTGGATCGCCGAGAAGCGGATCACCGTGACCACGTCGTCCTCGGTCACGTCGCGGTTGTAGAGCTGACCGAGGAAGTTGGCCATCTCCTCCGGCCGCCGGATCTCCGGGTTGTCGTGCTCGATCTCGCGCGGCGAGAGGTCGCCCAGCCGCTTGACCTCGACCTTGTCGATCACGGCGTCGAAGATCCGCTCGCGCGGGCTGAAGCGCGTGCCGCAGAGCACCTGCACGACCATCCCCTTCCGGTACTTCCCCGACTTGTCGCCCAGCCGGATCGTGGCCGTCTTGCGATGGCTGCGAAGCTGGTCTGCGACCATCGGCGAGTAGAAGTTGAGGGCGTACATCGGAGACGGGTCGGGCGGCGCCAAGCGGGGCAATCATAGAAGGTCTCCGGCGACGGCAGCGATCGCCCGCTCCGACATCTCGCGCTCGCCCTTGTAGGCCAGGAGGCGCGGCGCCTCGTCGAGCGGCAGCCACCGGGCCTCGTCGACCTCGTGCGCGAGGGCGGGCGGAAGGTCGCCCAGGCGGCCCCGCCGGTACCGGACGAGGAAGAAGCTGACGACCTTGAAGACGCGCTCTCCGCGCCAGGTGTAGACGTAGCGCACGTCGCCGAGCTTGCCCACGAGGGCGCCCGTGACGCCGGTCTCCTCGGTCACCTCGCGGAGCGCGGTCTCCTGGGCCGTCTCCCCCGGCCCGATCAGCCCCTTCGGGAGAGCCCAGGTGCCGGCCGGCTTGCCTCCGGGGCGGATCGCGGCGAGCATCCAGCGTCCGCGCAGCCGCCGCACCACGAGCCCGCCCGCGGAGAACTCGCGCCTCATGCAGGAGTTTGTAACACGATGGTCGGGCCGGAGGTCGGTTCGGAATGCAGGCGCCTGACGGCTGGGGTAGACTGCTGGCACTCGGGCACCAAGAGTGCCAACAGTGTCACAAGCAGGCAATCCAGGGAGGCACGATCCATGAAT
>JBOHBY010001034.1:0-5832 GCA_050698635.1 Spirillospora sp. | reverse complement strand
GCTCAAGGGCGCGGTCCCGGACGGGCAGCGCTTCGGCCCGGGGCTGCCGCCCGGAACGTCCGCCGAGGACGTCATCGGCATCGGCCCCGACCGCCGTGCGCGCCTCGGTCGCCTGCACCTGACCGGCACCGTCGTGGCGAACAAGACCCCCGCCGGCAGCCCCACGCGCATCGCGCTGCGCGGTCTCAACCAGTACGCGCTGCCGGTCGGGAGCACAGGCGCGTTCACCGCCGACTGGGGCAGCGTGTCACGCCGACGCGCCGCCTGCGGGACGGACACCGTCCGCAACGCCCCGTGCAGCGAGAACACCGCTGAGGTGACCGTTCGCCGGGGCGTGGTCACGAAGGTGACGGACGAGGTCGGCGAAGGTGCCATCCCCCGCGACACGACCGTGCTGGTCGGACGGGAGAAGGGCGCCGACGAGCTGCGTGCGCTGCGTCCAGGCGACCGGGTCCGGATCGGCTACCGCTTCGAGGGCCCCGGCAAGTTCCGCTTCGCGATCGGCGGCTTCCCTATCCTGCGGGACGGCGAGCCGCTGACCGGCCTGGACCCGAAGGGCCCGGCCCCGCGCACGGCCGCCGGCGTCAGCCGCGACGGCCGCCACATGTACCTCGTCGTGGCGGACGGACGGTCCGAGCGCAGCGCCGGCCTGACCGTCGCCGAGCTGGCCTCGCTCCTGGACGAAGCGGGCGTGGACGACGGCGTCAACCTCGACGGCGGCGGCTCGTCCACGTTCGTCACCAGCAGCGGCGGGAAGCCCGTCGTCCGCAACAGCCCCTCGGACGGCCAGGAACGCGCCGTCGCCAACGGCGTCGGCGTCTTCCTGAACCACCCGCGCCGCCCCTGACACAAACCCCCGCAAGAAAAGCGCGGACGAGGACGACACCGGAGAGGCGTCGTCCCCGCCCGCGCGCTCGACCGCCCGAGGCAGCGGCCGAAGCGACCGGTACCGGTTTCGACCTGGCGGCCTAGCGGCCTAGCGGCCGAAGGCCAGCATGACCTGGCCCTTGTCGTTCGGGTACCGGGTGAACATGTCGCCGGTCAGGACGTAGACCATCCCGTTGGCGACGACGGCGCCGCCGCCACCGGAGATGGCGCCGCCGCGTCCGACACCGCCGTTGACGGTCGGGAAGTCGGCGATGGTGTCGAAGCTCCACAGCACTTCGCCCGTCTCGGACGAGTACGCGCGCATCTTGCCGTCCATGCTGCCCTCCCAGACGAGTCCGGGCGAGGTCGTCACCGCGGGCGGGTGGCCGGGCTGGCACACGTTCGGGTACTGCGCGGCGCCGCCGGTCGTGCAGCCGTCCGCCGGGTTCGGCGTCTTCCAGATGATGTGACCGTCGGCGGGGTTGATCGCGAACAGCGTGCCCGGCTTGCCCATGTAGGTCGCCACGTAGAGGCGCTGGCCGTCATAGCTCGTCCCCCACTGGACGCCGCTGAGCCCGCCGCCCGGCATGGGCTCGGACAGCTGGCGCTGCCAGACGATCTCGCCGGTGGCGGCGTCCAGCACGTGGTAGACGCCGACCTTCTGGCCGATGCCGATGAGCCGCCGCCCGTTCGCGGTGAAGATGTTCGGCGTGGCGCCGAGGTCGAAGTCGAGCGCGGTGCCGTCGGGCAGGTTCGGGCAGTACTTCTGGTCCTCGGGCGAGGGGCTGTTGCATTCGCGGCGCCACGTGTCGACGTCGGTCATCTTGCGCGTCCAGCGCGGCTCGCCGGTCTCGGTGTTCAGCGCGAGGACGGAGTCGAAGTTCCCGCCGCTTCCGCTGTAGTTCTGTCCCGTGCCCACGTAGAGCGTCTTGGTGGACGGGTCGATCGCCGGAGAACTCCACACGCCGGCCCCTGACGGGCCGTAGCGCGGCTGGCCGTTCGGCCAGGTGCCGTCCTGCTTCGGCTCGGGGACGGTGTAGTACCGCCAGTCGAGCTTGCCGGTCTTGATGTCGCGGCCGTCCACGTGGCCCCGGAACCGGCAGCAGGGGTAGTCCTTGCCGTTGAGGTTCTCGCCGCTCGACACGCCGACGTAGACGCGGCCCTGGAAGACGATCGGCGAACTGGTGAGGGTGGCGCCGGGGAAGGTCTCGATCTGTTCGGCCCAGGCGAGCTTTCCCGTGGCCTGGTTCACCGCGTACAGGTAGCCGCGGGTGTCGCCGAAGAACACCATGCCCTCGGCGACGGACGCGCCGTCGCGCACCTGTGTGAATCCGGTGCCGACCGACCTCAGGTCGAAGTTCCACTTGGCCGCGCCCGTCTTGGCGTCGGTCGCGTGGAAGATGCCGTCCGGCCCGCCGAAGTAGAGCGTGTCGCCGACGACGGCCGGCTGGCTGTGCGGCGCGCCCGCCTGGCGCGGGAACCCGTAGGCCCACTTCAGCTTGAGCTCGCCGACGTTCTTCGCGGTGATCTGGTTCTCCGCCCCGGCGTGGCGGCTGCCGACGAGGTCCTTGGTCCACGTCGGCCAGTCGGCGGCGGGGGGCTCTCCGGACGCGGCGGGTCCGGACGCGACGGCTCCGCTCACGAGCAGGCAAGCGGCGGCGACCAGAGCGGCCGCCCGTCTTCTGGCATGCATGACAGGGGTGTTTCCCTTCGGGAATTGGGAGCTTCGAGGGGTGGGGGCCTTCAGGAACCTCGGGAGTTCCGGGAGCCCCGGGAAGTGCGGGCGCCGCGGGTGGCGCGGCCGCCGCGGGAGCTTCGGGCGCCGCGGGAGCTTCTGGACCGTCCCGGCAGGACGCCCCTGAGCAGCCTTTCGCGCAGCGCGCCCGTGTTGCGCCGGCTGACCGTCAGCCGCGTGCCGCCGACCCTGAGCGTGCACCGGCCCGACTCCACGACCATCTCGTCGATGTGCGCGAGCGAGACCAGGTGCGACCGGTGGATGCGGACGAACCCGGCGTCCCGCCATGCCTCCTCCAGGGCCGCGAGCGACACCCGGACGAGGTGGCTGCCGGCCCCGGTGTAGAGGCGGGCGTAGTCGCCGTGCGCCTCGGCGTACCGGACGTCCGACCGGCGGACGAAATGCACGGCGCGCCCCAGCCCGACCGGGATGAGTTCGTCGGCGCCGGCGTCCTTCACGACGACGACCACCACGAGACGCTCCTCATCCTCGGCCGGGCGGGACGGATTCGGATTCGGATTCGGTGCTGGGCGCTGAGACTGTGTTCGACCCTGAGACGCGGTACGGCTCGGCGGGGGTGTACGGCCCTGGAATGGGACCGGACGAGAATGAACCGCTGTGGCTCGCATGCGCTCATGGAATCCGCGCGGCCGAGGGCGTTCAAGAGGCCGCCGCGATATCTGGCACGTAGCGCACAAGCTGCGGCATTCCACGTCAATCCACCTGGTCGATGAAGTGCTCAGTCAGGCTCAGTCAGCCGATTACCGGTGCCGGTATTGGATTATTTGTTGAACGCCATGTACTTCGCCCAGAAGTCGCAGTGGTGCTGCCTTCCGATCTCCGTGGTCATCTCGCTGTCTCCGGCCGGAACCAGCGACATGACACCGGGGTCGGACGTGGTGAACTCGGTCCAGAGCGGGGTGCCGGGCACGGTCGGGTTCCCGGTGCGGGCGAATCCCGTCCATTGGGCGGTGAGCTGCTTGCCGAAGGACGCCTGGTTGGGCGTGAGCTTGGTGTCCCCGAACGGGCTGAGGAAGATGCTTTCGCTGATGTGGTACGACCCGTTCGGCTTCGTCGCGTCCAGGAAGAACATCGGCGGAGCGTCGGCATTGTCGGTCTGGTAGGCGAACACCTTGATGTGCTTGGCCATCCGCTGGTCGTTGATCAGCGCCGGGCAGACGGAGTTGGAGTCGGCCACGACCGTCCGGTAGGCGATGAACGGCGAGGGGTCCGGGAAGCGCTCGATCGGGTACAGCTTCATGACCTCGTCCGCGGCGTCACCGTACTGCTGGCGGATGTTCGTCTGGTACTCCGCGGGCGTGTTGGCGGACGGGAGCTGGGTCTCGTCGCGGTCGACGCCGTGCATCAGCGTGACGTCGTTGACCTTTCCATCGGCGAACGCCTGCCCGGGCGACAGCGGCAGCACCTGGCCGTCGACGGAGGGGCCTTGCGTCCCGACGTCCGCGCCGACGCCGCGTCCGGTCTGGTCCAGCAGCCGCTGGACGGGCAGGGCGCGCAGGCACGCCGCGGCGTCGGCGACGTTCCCGCAGCCCAGGGCGGTGGCGTAGCGGGCGCCCGCCGCCTGCGCCTCGGCCTCGGTCGGCAGCTTGGCCGCGCAGTCCTGCGGCTGCCACTGGACGTCGTTGCCGCGCCGCGAGTTGTACTCGCCGCTCTGCGGGATGCCCTTCTGGAACAGCCCCTTCGCCGTCGGCGAGGCGGTGTTCGCGCAGACGCTCGACCCGCCCGCGGACGCGCCGTAGATCGTCACGTTCGACGGGTCGCCGCCGAACTTCGCGATGTTGGCCTGCACCCAGCGCAGCGCGGCCTGCTGGTCGCGGAACGCGTTGTTCCCGGAGTGCTCGCCGAACGCCTTGTGCACCATGAACCCGAAGATGTTCAGCCGGTACCGCACACCGACGTGCAGGACACCGCCGTTCTTCACCAGGTGCTTGCCGTCGGACGGCGCGCCGAACCGGAACCCGCCGCCGTGCAGTTCGACCATCACCGGCAGCGGCTTGCCATCGGTCCGCTCCGGCGCGGTGACGCTCAGCCGGAGGCAGTCCTCGATCGTCGAACCCTGCCCGAGCCCCGGCTGCTGCGGACAGGTCGGGCCCGCCGCGGTGGCCTCAAGCGTGTTCGTCCACGGCGCGGCCGGTGCCGTCGGGGCGAAGCGCAGGTTCCCTACCGGCGGCGCCGCGTACGGGATGCCGAGCCACGACTTGACACCGTCACCTATGGCGCCGCAGACCGGGCCTTTGTCCGTCTGGACGGTCGTGCCGCTCGCGCACGCCAGCGCCTTGCCGTTGTTCCCGGCGGCGGCGCCGGCGGCCTGGGCGGCGGGAAGCGCCGGAGCGAACGCGACCGCCGCCGCGCCGATCGCCGGGAGAATCCATTGACGAAGCTTCACACCGGGCGTCCGCACCCTGGACATTTCCGTGCTGGACATTTCTGTGCTGGACATTTCTGTGCTGGACGTTCTCAGGCCCCAGGCCTTCGCCCCGGCCCTCATTCTCGGCATTCTCATGCTCGGCGTCCTTTACCGTCGGCAACAGTTCGACGGGCTCCCGGCGGGCGGCATTTCGGTGCCCGCCGTCCCGTCCCCCCAGCGGCTGGACGATAAGTCCGACATAAGGTGGCATAACAGGCGAATTCGCGCCGTGGACGACGAGCGGTGCCGTCCACTCGCCAAGCGGTACCACCCCACCGCCGGACGGGTCCCCAGGCCCTCGGCCCCGGCAGGTCCCACTCGATGGGAGCACGGCTAGCACCATCGCCGGACCAACACCTACCCTCCACCAAACAATCGTTAGAAAAAATGGGCGAGGACGAGGACGGCGGCCGATGGATCTCCGGTTCGAGGCGGCGGACGAGGAGTTCCGCGCGGAGGTGCGGACCTGGCTGCGCGGGCACGTCCCGTCCGAGCCGCTGCCGTCGCTGGAGACCGCCGACGGCTTCGCGGCCCACCGGGAGTGGGAGCGGACGCTCGGCCGGGCACGGCTAGGCGCCGTGTCGTGGCCCGAGGAGTACGGCGGGCGCGGCGCGTCCGCCCTGCGCTGGCTGATCTTCGAGGAGGAGTACCACGCGGCGGGCGCGCCGGGCCGCGTCGCCCAGAACGGCGTCAACCTCCTCGCCCCGACGCTGCTGAGGCACGGCACGCCGGAGCAGCTCGCCCGCCTCCTCCCGCCGATGGCCGCGGGCGAGGTGATCTGGGCGCAGGCCTGGTCGGAGCC
>JBOHBY010001033.1:0-2332 GCA_050698635.1 Spirillospora sp. | reverse complement strand
CAACGATCCATTGGTATCCTCTGGGAACTATGACAGGCGACGCGTTCGACCCCGACTGCCCGACGCGGCTCGTCCTGGACCGCATCGGCGACAAGTGGTCGGTACTGGTCGTGCTCAGCCTGACCGGCGGGCCGCGCCGCTTCACCGGGCTGCGCGACATGATCGGCGGCGTGACCCCGAAGGTCCTCACCCAGACCCTGCGCGCGATGGAGCGCGACGGCCTGCTCACCCGGACGGTCTACGCCGAGGTCCCGCCGCGCGTCGAGTACGAGCTGACCGCGCTCGGCCGCTCCCTGCGGACCCCGATCGAGGCCATCACCGCGTGGGCCGAGGAGCACGTCGAGGCCGTCGTCGCGGCCCGCGAGCAGACCCCCGCCTGACCGACCGCCTGACCGACCCGCGATACCAGCCCGCAGCCCCCTGTCTGCAAGGGAACCCGCGCTGTCCGGCCCGCATCAAACCGGGCGTAGCGCCAGGTTCGGCGCGTCGCCGTTGAAATCAATCTGTAGCGGGCTAGAGTCCCGCTCTGGAGCGGGCGGCGGGCCGTGCTGAGAGGCGGGGGAACGGGCACATGATGGGCAAGACGCACGCTCTCAGCGGCGCGCTGGCATGGCTGGCCGCGGTACCGGTGATCGCCCAGGAGCGGCTGCTCGGCGACTACGCGGTGTCGCTGTCGGCGGAGCAGATCGCGGCGGGGGCGGTGGTGTGCGCGGGCGCGGCGATCCTGCCCGACATCGACCACCACAACGGGCGCATCGCCAACACGTTCGGGCCCATCACCGAGCACATGTGCAAGTGGATCGGGAAGATCTCGGGCGGGCACCGGCACGCCACCCACTCGCTGCTGTTCGCGGTCGCCATGGGGCTGGCCATGGACGCCCTCGCGACCCACTACGTCTACGCCTGGTGGGCCTGCCTGTTCATGATCGTCGGGCTGGGGCTGCGCGGGGTCGGGCTGGACTTCGAGGGCAAGGAGCCGCAGTCGGCGCTGGCCGACTGCGCGCTGGCGGCCATCGCCGTCTGGCTGATGCACAACATCGACATGAGCTTCGTCGGGTTCGCGGTGGGGCTCGGCTGCTTCGCGCACGTCGTCGGCGACTGCCTGACGCCGCGCGGCTGCCCGGTGTTCTGGCCGCTGCCGTACCGGATCGACGTCCCCGTGATCCCGCGGACCGACGGCAAGGTGGAGCGCTGGGTCGTGATGCCCGTCCTCACGCTCGGCATCGCCGTCCTCTCCGTCCGGTCCGCGCTCGGCGACGTCACCACCGAATGGCTCACCCGCGGCTGACGAGCATGTCGGCGAACTGGTCGCAGCTCACCTTTCCCCACCCGTAGTCATCGCTCTTCGGCGCGCCCCAGAGCTTGACCTGCTCCACTCCGGGGAGGGCCTGCGCGGTGCACGCGATCTGGGCGACCGCGATCGGCGACCAGGGCGATGGCCGGGCCTTCACAGCGTTCGCCCCGACGACCAGCGTGGAGCGCGTGTCGAGGAGTTCGGACGCGGCCGTGACCGTGTAGGCGTGGAGCGCGTGGCCGACCTCGGTGTGCAGTCCCGCGGCGCGCTCCTGCTCCGTCGGCCGCACGGCCAGCTGCTCGATGGCCAGGTACGGCTGGCCGGGCACGCCGGGCCGCCTGACCGGCCACAGCTTCCCGCCACGCGCCAGGTAGACGGTGATGTCGGCGGCGGCCCCGTTGGCGGACGGCGGTTCCCCCGCGTCGATGATCCCGGTCGGGCGGATGCCGCACCCGGCCACGATGAGAAGGGCCACCAGCGCCAGAAGCGTCCGCGGCGTACGTCTCATGGGCGGTCGTCCTCGTCTCCGGCGGGCAGCCACAGGGTGAAGACCGCGCCGCCGTCCGGGCCGTTGGCCGCCTCCAGCGTTCCCCCGTGCAGCACGGCGTTCTCCTTGGCGATCGAGAGGCCGAGGCCGCTGCCCTCACTGCGCGTCCGCGCCGCCTCGGCCTTGACGAAGCGGTCGAAGACCACGGTGACCAGGTCGTCGGGCAGGCCGGGGCCGCGGTCGGCGACCACGACCCGGACGCCGCCGTCCGCCGCCGCGGCGAAGCGCAGTGACACGGGCGGGCGGCCGTGCTTGAGCGCGTTCCCGGCGAGGTTGGCGATGACGACGTCGAACCGCCGCGGGTCCAGCCGGACGAACAGGTCCCCGGGCCCCTCGACCGCGACCTCCTCCCGCCAGCCGCGCGCCTCCAGGGTGGCGGTGACGGCGTCGCCGACGTTCACGTCGTCCAGGACGAGCCCGGCCGCGCCCGCGTCGAACCGGCTGATCTCGATGAGGTGCTCGACGAGCCGGCCGAGCCGCCGCGTCTCCCC
>JBOHBY010001032.1:0-3284 GCA_050698635.1 Spirillospora sp. | reverse complement strand
CACTCTGGACGAGGGCGTCCGCGAACTCCGGTCCACTTTGGACGACGCGGTACGACTGCGCTGCGCGCCCGCATCCGCATCCGCTTCCATATCCGTATCCGTATCCGCGGATTTGAGCGGGGGGCTCGACTCGACGTCGATCGCCTTCCTCGCCGCCCGGCACAGCGGCACGCCGATCGAAGCCGTCACCTACCACCATCCCGAGGCCCCGGCCGCCGACCTCGCCGAGGCCGCCCGCGCAGCCGCACTCGAACCCCGGATCCGGCCGGCCGTCGTGCATGGCAACGCCGAGACCCTGCCCTATCAGGAACTCACGGAACCCGCCGCGGTCGGGTTCGGCGAGCCCGCACCGGCGGCGCTGGCGTGGCGCCGCTCCGCGTTGCGCGTCCAGCACGCCAGGAAACAGGGCGCGCGGCTGCACCTCACCGGCGAGGGCGCCGACGCGCTCGTCGGCGCCGCCCCGTCCCACCTGGCCGAACTCGCCGGAATCGGCACGATGGGCCGGCTGCTCAGGCAATGCGCCAGGCACGCGCGCATACGCCACACATCGACGTTCGGCCTCGCCCTTCGCGCCCGGCGCACCGCCCGGTCGACACCGGCGGCGGCACTGTCCGCCCTGGCCGCCCGCCTGACCGGACCGGCCTCCTCAGACCGGCTCGACTGGGCGGACGCGGTGGCCTGGTGGCCCGTATCGTCCGAGGCCGTCGGCTGGCTGACCCCCCGGTTCCGGCATGACCTCGCGGAACTGGCCACCGAGACGAGCGTCGCTCCCGCCGTCGGCGGCGCGGCCGAGATGGCGGCCTGGACCGAACTGCGGATCTCCGCCGAGACACAGCGGAACCTGCGGGAACTGGGCGCCGCGTTCGACGTTCCCGTCCACGCGCCGTTCCTGGACGACGCGGTCGTGACGGCCTGCCTGGGCGTCCCCGCGTCCGAGAAGGTCGCGCCCGACGCGTTCAAACCGCTGCTCACCGGCGCAATGCGCGGCCGGGTACCGGAGCAGGTACTGAACAGGCGGACCAAGGGCGACTACACCGCCGAGGACTACCGGGGCGCACGCCGCGCCGCGGCCGCGCTACGCGGGCTGCTCACCGGCTCCCGGCTGGCCGATCTGGGCGTCATCGACGTCACCGCGGTCAGCCGGACCGTCGATCGTCTGCTGGCGGGCGTCGAGGTGCCGCTGGGTTCCCTGAACATCCTTCTCGCCACCGAGGCGTGGCTGCGCGCACCCGTGTCGGCATCGCCGGACATGGCCCGCCGTTCTCCGTCCGTCCGAGTCCAAGAAGGCCGACCATGCTCGCCATCCACGTCCCCGACCATCTCCACCACGGCCCGAACGCGCACGGTGGAGTCGTCGTCCTGAACCGCAAGACCGGCCAATGGCACGCGCTCAACGCCACGGCCGGTCTCCTCTGGCAGAACTGGAAAGACGGTACGGGATTCGAACAGTCCGTCGCGGCGGTGGCCACCCGGCACCCGGACGTGTCGACGGAGCGACTGCGCTCGGACGCCGCACAACTCGTCTCCGAACTCGTCCGGCGAGGCCTCCTCGAAGTCGCCCCAGGCTCCTCTACCGAAGGCGAGGCCGCCACCATGGCCGAACGGCCGTCTCGCACCGGTGAATCGCCGGGCCGGCTCGCATCGGTCACCGCGTTTCTCGTCCTTCTGATGGCGGCACTGCTGATCAAAACCCCATTCCGCATGGCCTATGCGACGGTGCAGTTCACAAGGCGATGGTGCCGCTCGGAAATGCCCGTCACGCGAGCGGCACGGATCGTCACAGCGATCGAGTATTCGGCCCGCTTCTATCCGGGCCGCGCCGCATGCATGGAGAAATCCCTGGCCGCGGTGTTGATGGCCGCCTTCACCGGACGCCGCCTGAACTGGTGCCTGGGAGCCGCCCCCGACCCCTACCGCTTCCACGCCTGGGTCGAAACAGGGGACGAGCCCGTCGTGGCCCCCGACGACTTCACCCAACCGCGAAACTACCTCCGCGTCCTCACCGTCTAAATCGCCGCTTCGGGCAGATCAGTCGACGATCGCGCGCAGGCCGAACAGCATTCCCAGGGTGGCGAGTTCCTAGGGGAAGACGGTTCCGAACTGGTTGAACTGCCAGCCGTCGTCTTCGGTGAGGACGAGTCGGACCCAGACGGTCCAGCCGTCGCCGATCTGGCCGTTGAGTTCCGCGGGGACCGGGAGCGTCATGTCCTGCGGAGGGTCGTCGTAGCCGGTGAACAGGAGGCTGCCGCTTCCGGTCTTGGTGATGGTCATGTCGCCCATCCACTCGTCGATGACTTCCTCGGGGGCGAGGTTTTCATAGGCGTAGGGGGTGTCGGCGATGCGACTGCCGAGCGCCCTTCCGGCGACCTTTCCTGCGGGGAGGTCGCGGGCGGCCTCTCGTCCGCCGGCGGCCATGGCCTGGGACGCCTCGGCGGACAGATGGCCCCGCTCGCCCAGCCGACGGGCGAGCCGTTCGACCATCTCGCCGATAGCCTCCATCTCCCGGTATTCCTCTTCGTCGCTGCCGAGTGAGATGCTGCGGGGCATCCAGAGGCCGAGGAAGTCCGCCATGTGATCGGGCAGTTCGTCCGTCGCGGATCTGGTGCCGTCCTCCAGATACCAGCCCGCGGAGTTGCGCAGGCTCCGTGTCGCCATCTCCATTTCCCGGTAGGTCTCGTCCGTCATGTTCGGGTCGTGTCTCAGGCAGTTCAGAAAGCCGACGAGGGCGGTGTCGATGGTGTCCTCGTGATCGGGGTCGCCGACCCGCCGGCAGGACGGGCATTCCTCGGCGGTGATCGGTGTGAAGGCGGGCACCGGCGGGCCGGGAGTGACGACGTCGGTGAAGCCCCATTCATGGTGCGCGTAGGCGAGGCTCACCGCCTGACGAGGGTCGTCGGTATCGGTGACGAGCGGTTCGAAGCCGTCGAAGTCGACGTACTTCCAGCGTCCGCCCTCATCGTCGACCAGCGGGCCGGTCAGGTCGTAGACGTCGCCGGAACCGGGGTCGGTCCACGTGCCGGGCAATTCGGAGGCGAATCGGGTGGGCGAGCCGGGGCCCATCGCGCGGTGCGCGTCGAGATTCCAGATTCGGGCGAATCCGAAGCCGTCGGCGGCCACCACCCGGGGACGGCCTCCCAGCAGGCAATAGGCGACCGAGTCAATGCCGATGGTGCGGCCGTCGGTGAGGGGCGTCCCTCTTTGCTCGCAGGTGCGGGCGTCCCAGACACGCAGCGTGAAATCGGAACTGCCGCTGATGATGACCGGGACGCCGTCCGGTGCGGCGA
>JBOHBY010001031.1:0-1526 GCA_050698635.1 Spirillospora sp. | reverse complement strand
CCTGTAGGGGGTTCAGCGATCCGCGGATGACGCGGGCGGGCGCGGGCGCGGAGCCGGGCAGTGGAATCCGCAGGAAGTGGACGCGGACCTTCCCCGCGCCCGCGACGGCGCCGGTCCCGTCCGGGGCGGCGGTGAACGCCGCGGGCAGGTGCCAGAGCTGCTCCACGGGGCGCGGGACGGGGGAGCGCACGTCGTCCAGCACCACGAGGGCGTCGGGGCCGGACGCGGCGAGCACCGACCGCGACCTGCTCGTCCCGGCGAACGAGCTGTCGGTGAACCGGAACGTGTCGGCGCCGGGCCGGAACCGGTGCCCGGCCAGCGCGGTCTCCGCCTCCGGCCGGAACGGGACGCCCCGCACCACGACCGTGTTGTGGGCGTCGGGCGAGCGCAGCCACGCCTGCCACTTCTGGTCGCTGTAGCCGATGTGGCCGCTCGGGACGAGGACGTCGGTGCCGAGCGCGTGGAACGTCAGCGCCATGTGGTCGTTCTGGCCGTGCGCGTACCGGGCCGGGCCGAAGCGCGCCGTGTAGGACATCTCGCCGGCGAACGAGCGCCCGTCGCGGCCCCATCCGGAACGTCCCATGACGTACCCGGCCTGGTAGACGCGCGCCCGGTGCGCGGGCGGGGTGCCCCTGCGCCCCTTCGTCGCGACGTACCTGACCGGGCCGTTCCCGGGGGAGCCGATGCCGGACGCCTTCGCCGCCTGCGACTCGCCGATCTGGACGAGGTCCCCGGCGGGCGTCGTCTGGAACGCGACGAACTCGTCCATCAGCCGGTGCCGCCGGACGAACTCGTCCGGTACGGACCGTCCGCACCTGCGCATCACCGCGAACGCCAGCCGCCACCGGCTCCGGTTGTAGACGGAGTAGAACGCCGACTGCTCGTTGTCGGCGCCCTCGGCGTCGATCGCGGGCCGCAGGCCGCCGGGCGGGTCGAGGATCGCCTCGCGCAGCCTGCGGTGTCCGGTGTCGGCGAGGTCGTCGCGGCCGATCCCGCAGCCCGCCGTCATCAGGATCATCGACTCGTCGGTGCCGTGGTTCCACGGGCCCGAGTAGTGCTCGGGGTCGGCGAGCCACCGGGCGTGGTCGGCGATGGCGTCGTCGAGCCACCGTCCGCCCCGGTGGCGGCGCAGGCAGACCAGGGTGGCCAGCCGGAACTTGGTGCCCTCGGCGATCGCCTGCCGCCGGTGCGTTCCGAACCGCCCCGGATGGTCGTTGTCGGCGAGCCAGTCGCGGACGATCCCCGTCGCGGTGTCGAGCGCGGCGCGGTCGCCCGTCCGCTCGTACTCCTTGATCGCGCCGCCGACCCATTCGAGGGAGTGCAGCCACAGCTCCCAGGTCCGGTTGTCGTAGGGGTCGAGGCCCCAGTCCACGTCCGTCCCGGACGCGACCCGCACCGGGGCGGTGCCCGGGATCCGGAACCGGCCCGCGCGGACCTCCGCCGCCGGGTTCAGCTGGTCCAGGCCGTTGTAGCCGAGGCAGAGGGACCTGTCCGCCACGGCCTTCGCCGTCATCGCGACCGTCGGC
>JBOHBY010001030.1:0-3618 GCA_050698635.1 Spirillospora sp. | reverse complement strand
AGTCCGGCCAGCAGCGCCACGACGACCGCGGCGATCTCCTCGTCGCGCGGCTCCCCGCGCAGCACGCGCAGGACCGGGCCCGTCTCCTTCTCCATGCGAGCCCGTCACATCGGGAGGTTGCCGTGCTTGCGGGACGGGAGCCGCGCCTCCTTGGCGCGCAGCATCGCCAGCGCGTCGACGAGGACGGCACGCGTGTCGGCCGGGTCGATGACGTCGTCGACCAGGCCCCGCTCGGCGGCGTAGTACGGGTGCATCAGCTCCTGCTGGTACTCCTTGATGCGCTGCGATCTGGCCTCGTCCGGATCGGGCGCGGCGGCGATCTCCCGCCGGAACACGACGTTCGCGGCGCCCTCGGCGCCCATGACCGCGATCTCGTTGGTCGGCCACGCGAACGACAGGTCGGCGCCGATCGACCGGGAGTCCATCACGATGTACGCGCCGCCATAGGCCTTCCGGAGAATCACCTGAACGCGCGGAACGGTCGCGTTGCAGTACGCGTACAACAGTTTTGCGCCATGTCTGATAATGCCGCCGTGTTCCTGGTCCTTGCCGGGGAGGAAGCCCGGAACATCGACCAGCGTCACCAACGGAATGTTGAAGGCGTCACAGGTCTGGACGAATCGTGCCGCCTTTTCCGACGCGTGGATGTCCAATACTCCGGCCATCGCGGACGGCTGGTTGGCGACGATCCCGGCGAGCTGGCCGCCGAACCGGGCCAGGACGCAGACGACGTTGGTCGCCCACCGCGAATGCACCTCGAAGTACTCGCCGTCGTCGACGATCTCCTCGATCACGGCGCGCATCTCGTAGGACCGCTTGGCGTCCGGCGGGACGATGTCGAGCAGGGCCGCCGTCCTGCGGTCCGGGGGGTCTCCGGCGGGGCCCGCGGGCGGGAGTTCGCGGTTGTTGGACGGCAGCAGCGACAGCAGGTACCGCACCTCCTCCAGGCACTCCTCCTCGCTGTCGCAGACGATCGTCGCGGCGCCCGACACCTCCCCGTGGACGTCGGCGCCGCCCAGCCCGTCGTGGGAGATCGCCTCGCCGGTGACGGCCTTCACCACGTCAGGACCGGTGATGTACATCTGCGAGGTGTCGCGGACCATGAACACGAAGTCGGTGAGCGCGGGCGCGTAGGTCGCCCCGCCCGCGCACGGCCCGAGGATCACGCTGATCTGCGGGATCACGCCCGACGCCCGGACGATCCGGCGGAAGATCCCGCCGTATCCGGCGAGCGCCGTGACGCCCTCCTGGATGCGGGCGCCGGCGCCGTCGTTCAGCGAGACCAGCGGCGCCCCGGCCGACTCGGCCAGGTCCATCACCTTGTGGATCTTCTCCGCGTGCGCCTCGCCGAGCGAGCCGCCGAAGATCCGGAAGTCGTGCGCGTAGGCGAACACGGTGCGGCCCATGACCCGCCCCCACCCGGTCACGACGCCGTCGGTCGGCGGGCGCCTGGCCTCCAGCCCGAACCCGCTGGAGCGGTGCCGCCGCAACTGCTCGATCTCCCGGAACGTGCCAGGGTCGAAGAGCTTTTCCAGGCGTTCGCGGACGGTCAGTTTTCCGCGCGCGTGCTGGCGCTCGGTCGACTCGGGCGAGGGCCCCTGCTCGGCGACCTCTTTGACGCCCCGCAACTCCGCGACGCTCGACCGCATATCGACAGGCCGTTCGGCCGCGGTGTCCGCAACTATGGTCATACAGCCTCTCCTCGACGGTCACATTGGCCGGGGAAGAACGGGCCAAGGTGTATCCGGCCGATTCCACACTCGCCCGGCGGCGCCCGCGAATTCAACCCTGTGGATTCTGTTAGGGGAGCCTAGGGGTTGGGCGGAATACGCCGCGGCGGCATGATGATCCGATGCCACCCTCCTTTCATTCGCGGGAGAAGAACGGGAGAAGATGACGACGATGGCGCATTCGAGCACGGTCGGCGACACGTGGGTCCGGCGTTTCCACGAGTCCCCAGGCGCGGCGGCGCGGCTGGTGTGCTTCCCGCACGCCGGCGGCGCGGCGAGCTTCTTCTTCCCCGTCTCGGCGGCGCTGCGGCCGAAGACGCAGGTGCTGGCCGTCCAGTACCCGGGCCGCCAGGACCGCCGCGCGGAGGAACCGATCACCGACATCGGGACGCTCGCCGACCTGGCCTTCGAGGCACTGCGGCCGCGGCTGGACGACCGTCCCGTCCTGTTCGGGCACAGCATGGGCGCGGTCGTGGCGTTCGAGGTCGCGCGCCGGATGGAACGCGAGGACGGCCGCTCGCCCGCCGTCCTGGTCGTCTCCGGGCGGCGCGCGCCGTCCCGTCGCCGCGAGGAGACCGTGCACCTGCGCGACGACGACGGCGTCGTCGCGGAGCTGAAACGCCTCAACGGCACCGGCGGCGCGCTGCTGGAGGACGAGGAACTCCTCCGCATGTTCCTGCCCGCCGTCCGCGGCGACTACAAGGCGATCGAGACCTACGTCTGCCCGCCGGGCCCGCCCCTCAGCTGCCCCATCACCGTGTTCGTCGGCGACGACGACCCGCACGTGACGCTCGACGACGCCGACGCCTGGCGCGAGCACACCACCGGCGAGTTCGAGATGCGGGTGTTCGAGGGCGGCCACTTCTACCTGACCGCGCGGCCGCGGGAGACGCTCGCGCGGCTCTCCGAAGTCCTGTCGGCGCATTCCTAGTCACAGCCAGTTTTCCTAGTGAGGGAGGCGCGCGGCGCCATGACGAGTCACTCCGGCCGTGCGGCGGAATACGAGGCGATCGCGATCATCGGCATGGCGTGCCGGCTGCCCGGGGCGCCCGATCGGGGCGCGTACTGGCGGCTGCTCCGCGCGGGCGCCGACGCCGTCACCGAGGTCCCGGCCGACCGCTGGGACGCGGCCCCCGAGGACGCGGACCGGTCCGGCGTCCGGTACGGCGCGTTCCTCGACACGGTCGAGGAGTTCGACGCCGGGTTCTTCGGCATCTCCCCGCGCGAGGCCGCCGCGACGGACCCGCAGCAGCGGCTGACGCTGGAGCTCGCCTGGGAGGCGCTGGAGGACGCGGGCATCGTCCCCGGGACGCTCGCGGGCAGCGGGACCGGCGTGTTCGTCGGCGCGATGTCGAACGACTTCGCGACGCTCGTCCAGGACCCGGAGTCCGTGACCCCGCACACCCTCGCCGGTGTGCAGCGCGGCATCATCGCCAACCGCGTCTCGTACACGCTGGGCCTGCGCGGCCCGAGCCTCACGGTGGACGCCGCACAAGCGTCGGCGCTGGTCGCGGTGCATCTGGCCGCCGAGAGCCTGCGCAGCGGAGAGTCGGACATCGCGCTCGCGGGCGGCGTCAACCTGAACCTCGTCCCCGGCGGCGCGGTGACGGTCGCCGAGTTCGGCGGGCTGTCACCCGACGGCCGGTGCTTCACCTTCGACGCCCGCGCGAACGGATACGTCCGCGGTGAGGGCGGCGGCGTCGTCGTCCTCAAGACGCTCGCACGGGCCGTCGCGGACGGCGACGACGTCCACGGCGTGATCCTCGGCAGCGCCGTGAACAACGACGGCGCGACCGAGGGCCTGACGGTGCCGAGCGCGACGGCCCAGGCGGACGCGATCCGGCTGGCGTGCCGCCGCGCGGGCGTCGGCCCGGCCGCGCTCCAGTAC
>JBOHBY010001029.1:0-12641 GCA_050698635.1 Spirillospora sp. | reverse complement strand
AGACCGCCGTCGCGCGCCTGGCGTTCGCCGCCGCCGGACCGTCCCGCGTCGCGCTGATCACCGACGCGATGGCGGCGGCCGGCATGGGCGACGGCGACTACCGTCTCGGCGTGATGGACGTAGAGGTCCGCGACGGCCGCGCCGTCATCGCAGGCGGGACGTCCATCGCGGGCAGCACCATCACCATGGCGGACGCGTTCCGCCGGGCGGTGATGGACGTCGGCGTGCCCGTCCACCAGGCCGCCGAAGCCGCGTCCCTCACCCCGGCGCGCGCGCTCGGCATCGCCTCGCGTGTCGGATCGCTGGAGCCCGGAAAGGACGCCGACCTCGCCGTCCTCGACGACGACCTGCGCGTCGACTGGGTCATGAGGCACGGGATCCGGGTGTGACAATCGAAGCCCGAACGTCCCGCGTGCCCGATTTCTCGGTGACAATTGATGGCGTTCGGACGTCCGACCAGGGAATCATGGAATCGTGGAACGTTTGCGGGGATGGCCGGTCACCCTGACTGAGGGAGCCGTCGGGCTGCGCCCGCTCCGGCACCGCGACGCCGCCGTATGGCGTGAGCTGCGCGTACGCAACGCCGACTGGCTCCGTCCGTGGGAGCCCACCAACCCGGAGACGCCGCTATTCCGCAGCGGCCTGGGGCCATATCTCAGCATGGTCCACACGATGCGCCGCGAAGCCCGCCAGGGCCTCGCCCTTCCCTGGGTCGTCACCCACGAGGACGAATTCGCCGGGCAGCTCACCATTGGCGCGGTCGTCTGGGGCTCGGCCCGGTCCGCCCAGATCGGCTACTGGGTCGACCGGCAGGTCGCCGGCCGCGGCGTCATTCCCACCGCGGTCGCACTCGCCGTCGACCACTGTTTCTTCACCGTCGGCCTGCACCGCCTGGAAGCGAATATCCGCCCGGAGAACACCGCGAGCCGCCGCGTCGTCGAGAAACTCGGATTCCGGGAAGAGGGAATTCGCCGCCGCCATCTGCACATCGACGGCGCCTGGCGCGACCACATCTGCTACGCCCTCACCGTCGAGGACGTCCCCGGTGGCCTGCGCGCCCGCTGGCTCGCCGAACGCAAACAGGCATTTCCCCGGCACACTTGAGTCCGCCGTGACTTTCTCTCCGTAAGAATCCTGCGATCGACAAGCCCTGGCAAACGGAGAGTAACGGCGAGATCGATCTCGCGACACACCGCCCCTTATGCTCGTCAACCTCTGACAGCCCCTCGTACCGTGCGGGACGTGACCCTGCTCCCATTGCACGCTCGCGCGCCGAAAGTCGGCCCGCCGGTCGGGCGTGCCCTGGAACGGTGGGGCCGATGAGCAGCGCGGTCCTGTACCTCGCCATTGTCGCCGTCTGGGGCGTCGTCCTCGTCCCCATGTGGCTGCGCCGCGACACCGAGACGCCCGGCATCACCCGCCTCCTCCACAAGCGCCCCGACGCCGAGGAGACCGAGGACGAAGCGCCCGAGGCCCCGGAACCCGAGGAACTCCCGGAGCCGCGCCCCCGCCGCCGGACGACCCGCGCCACCGTGATCGCCCGGCGCCGCCGCCGCACGACCGGCCTCACGGCCCTCGTCCTGACCGCGGTGGGCGTCGTCACGTCCGGCCTCGCCCCCTGGTGGGCCACCGTTCCCCCGGTCGTCCTCCTGGCCGGCCACCTGGCCCTCCTCCGCGTAGCCGTCGGCATGGACACCGCCCACCGCCGCGCCGCCGCCGCCCACGCCCGCGCCATGGCCCGGGAAGCCCGCCGCGCCGCCGAGGCGACCGCACCCGCGGAGATCATCGAACTCCCGGCCCCCGAAGAGGTCTTCGACCAGTACGCCGACGACCGCCGCGCCGTCGGCGAATGACCCCTCGCACCGCGACGCCCCCCGAATAACCGGTGCGCGACCACCCTCCGAAGTTTGCTAACCTTACGGAGTCCTCGGGGCTGTAGCGCAGTCCGGTAGCGCACCTCGTTCGCATCGAGGGGGTCAGGGGTTCAAATCCCCTCAGCTCCACCGAGGGCCGTTTCTTGAGGTGGCCTGAGGTCGTTTGATGAGATCCCGTCCGGTCGTGTGATCGGGCGGGATTTGTCGTTGGAGGCTGAGGTGATCGCCGAGTCGGGCCTGCTGGGGGCGTGTTCTGTGGTCGCGGGGGGCTTGCGACGTTGCTCGTGCGCCGTGAGGGCGTTGGTAACCGGCCGAGGGTGGTGCGGGGCCGTGCGGCGCAGGGTCGTGTGTGTGGTTGTTGGTGCGGGTTGTCAGTGCAGTGTGGGCAGTGGGCGCCGTGACAGGCGGGCTGATCGTTTGGTTGCTGCGGTGGGGGTGCGGGTGGCCTGGTCGTTCAGGTTTGTGGTGGCCTTGGCCAGCGGGGTGGGATGAGGAGGCCGGCCAGGTTTCCGTCGATGCGGGGTGAGCCGTGCGCGCTGTTTTAGGTTTTGCGACTGATGCCGTTTGCGAGCTCCGCGAGGAGCAGCGTCTCCGCGAGGCAGGCCCGTTCGAAGTCGGCCAGATACAGGTTCTCGTCGGTGCTGTGGGCGCGGCTGGCCGGATCGCCTCCGGGACTCGTGATGAGGATGGCGGCCTTGGGGTATGCGGCGGCGAATTCCGCGACGAAAGGTATGGCTCCGCCGCTTCCGAGGTCGACCACATCGCTGTCGAAGGCTCGCTTGTAGGCGCGGCGTGCCGCGTCGAAGGCCGGCCCTCGGGTGTCGACCGCGTAGGGCTGTGCGATCTCCGCCATGGTGACCTTCACCTGCGCGCCCCAGGGCGCGTGGTCGCGCAGATGCCTGGCCAGGGCCGCGCGGGCGCGTACTGCGTCGTCGCCCGGTGCGACGCGCAGGCTCACCTTGGCTCGGGCGGATGCGGTGAGGGCGTTGGAGGCTTCGGACACGGAGGGCGCGTCGATGGCCAGGACGGTCGCGGCGGGTCCGGACCAGACCCGCTCGGCTATGCCGCCTGAGCCGAGCAGCCTGACGCCGTCGAGCACGGCAGCCTCGGCCCGGAACCGTTCGGCGGGATAGCCGGCCCGTGGCGGGCGGCCGGTGACGAGGCCGTCCACTGTGACGTGGCCGTCTTCGTCATGCAGGGTGGCGAGCAGGCGGCACAGCGCGGTGAGTGCGTCGGGAGCGGCCCCGCCGTATGTGCCGGAATGGACGCTCTCCGCAAGCGTCCGAACCTCGACGACGCAGTTGGCCATGCCGCGCAACGTGGTGGTGAACGAAGGGACACCCGCTTCGATGTTCTCCGAGTCGGCGAGCACGATCACGTCGGCGGCGAGCCTGTCACGGTGCCGGTCGAGGAACGCTCCGAGCATCGGGGAGCCGATCTCCTCATCTCCCTCGACGATGACGACGACTCCGACCGGCGGACGCCCGCCGTGCGCGCGCAACGCGGCCAGGTGGGTGGCGATGCCCGCCTTGTCGTCGGCGGATCCGCGGCCGTACAGCCGCCCGTCGCGTTCGCGTGGCTCGAACGGCCCGCTCGACCACATGGCCGGATCGCCGGCGGGCTGCACGTCGTAGTGGGCATACAGCAGTACGGTCGGGCGACCGGGTGGCGCGGGGCAACTGGCGAGGATCACCGGCCGGCAGCCGGGGACGTCGTCCAGGATCTCCACCTCCTGCGCCGCGCCGGTGCGGAAGAGCTGTGCCGTCAGCTCCGCGCAGCGGCGCACGTCCTCGGTCGCGGCCGGGTCGGCGCTCACCGACGGGATGCGGATGAGGGCCTCGAGGTCGGCTCTCACACTTGGCAGTACCTTCCGCACGGCTCGCCGTAGGTCATCGTTCACTGATGAGCTTCCTTTCCGATCGTGTGTCGAGCCAGGAGGGGAGAAGGGCGAGCGCCAGGACCGCACTGATCAGCGCGAATCCCGCCGGGTACCCGGCGGGTCCGACCACGAGTCCGAACCCGGCGGCGCCGATCCCCATCCCGCCGTCGTAGGCGAGGTTCCACAGCGCGCTCACCCGGCCGAACTCCGGCGGGGAGGACCGCGCGAACATCAGCACCAGGGTCACGTTCTGGGCGGCGCCGAAGCCGGCGCCGAAGAGCGCCGCCCCCACGATCACCGCGTAGGGGTTGTCGAGCCGGACGAGCCCGGCCATCCCGACGACCGCGGCGAGCACCGCCGGCATCAGCAGGACGGACTGGCCGTGGCGGTCGCCGTACCGGCCGGCCGCCCATCGCGTGAGCGGCATCGCGCAGGAGTGTGCGAGCAGCGCCGTCGGGGCCGTCCCTTGTGAGCCGGCGGGGACGGCCAGCGGCAGGAACGTCAGCAGCACACCGGCCGCCAGCGTGATCGTCGCGAAGACGGTGACGAGGCGGGCGTGACCGGCGTGGCGCAGAGCGCGGAGGACGCCACCCTGCCGCTCGGGCGGCGCGCCACCCTGCCGCTCGGCCGGTGCGGCCCCGTGCTGCTTGGCCGGTGCGGCTCGTGCGGGCAGCCAGGGAATGCCGGTCAGCGCGAGCAGCGACAGCCCCGTCCCCGCGAGGAAGACCGGTCCGTAGCCGATGAGCGGAACCAGCCACAAGCCGATCGGCAGGCCCAGGATCGCGGGGATTCCGACGGCCACGCCGTACATGCCCAGTGCCTCGCCCCGGCGCTCGGCCGGAGCCAGCTCGGCCACCATGGCGGGACCCGCCACGACCACGATGGCCAGCCCGGCCCCGCGTGCCAGGTTCACGGCCAGCACCATCGGCAATGCGGAGGACAGGACCAGCAGGGCCGAGGGAACGCCGAGCAGGAGAACGCCCAGCGCCATGCCGACGCGGTAGCCGTACCGACCCAGCAAAGCCGGCATGGCCAGTTCCATGAGCACCGTCGCCAGCATGGTGACGCCGGTGGACAGCCCGGCGCCCATATTCCCCGAGCCACCTGATGCCGTGTACAGGGGAACGATTGGAACAAGCAGGTAGAAGCTCGTCATCGAGGCGAGCGAGGTCATCCCTAGGAGGACCATCGGACGGGTGAGCAGCGGTAGCGCACCGATTCGGTTCACTGGGCCAGCCTCGCCAGAACGACGGTCAGCCGGATCAGGCGAATGCCCTATCCGGCATCCCTAGATTTCATGGTCTGAGAGCCTGTGCCCATGGTTTTCGTAGGCAGGGACGCGGAGCTGGCCGCTCTGTGCGAGGCCTACGCACGTGCCCGCGGAGGCTCTCCCGCCACCGTGCTGCTCGGCGGTGAAGCCGGGGTGGGCAAGACCCGGCTGATCGCCGAGTTCGCGGCGCCGTTGACCGGGGAGGCGTGGCTGCTCCTGGGCGACTGCCCTCAGGTGGGTGAGAAGGGCTTGGCGTTCGCGCCGTTCACCGCCATGCTGCGCCACCTGCGGCGAAAGATCGGTGCGGACGACTTCCTCCGCCTCCTGCCCCGCGGCGAGCCCGGCGAACTGGGCAGTCTGCTCCCGCTCCTGGGCCGGCCCGCCGGTGACGGCGATCCCGCGCTGAGGCTGGCGCGGCTCTTCGAAGAGATCCTCACCCTCTTCGAGAACCTCGCCGAGGACCGGCCCCTGGTGATCGTCGCCGAGGACGTGCACTGGAGCGACCGGTCCAGCCGCGAACTGCTCGACTTCCTCATCCGGAACCAGCAGGCCGCCGCGGCCTTCCTCCTGGTCGTGACCTACCGCAGCGACCAGCTGCACCGGACGCATCCGCTCCGCCCGGTGCTGGCCGAATGGGATCGAAGGCCGTGGACGACCCGGATGGAGCTCGCCCGGCTCGGCAGGGGCGAGGTGGTCCGGCACCTTCGGGGCCTGCTCGGCGGCGAGCCGGCCCCCGCGATCGTCGAGGACGTCTTCCGGCGCAGCGAAGGCAACCCGCTGTTCGTCGAGGCGCTGTCGGCCCGGGCGGGCGCGCCGGTGCCCGCGTCCATCCGCGACCTGCTGATCGCGCCGCTCGACAGGCTGCTACCGGAAACACGGCGGGTGGCTCAGGCCATGGCCGTTGGCGGTGCCCGGGTCGGCCACGCGCTGCTGCGCACCGTCACCGGGCTGGACGACGCCGCCCTCACCGACGCGCTGCGCCCAGCGGTACGCGCGAACCTCCTCCTGATCGAGGAGGACGTGTACGTGTTCCGTCATGCGCTGATCCAGGAGGTGCTCTACGACGACGTGCTCCCCGGAGAAGGCGAGCGCCTGCACGTGCGTTATGCCGAAGCCCTGGAGAGGGACCCGGAGCTCGCTCCGCTGGGCCGGGCGGCGTACGAGTCCGCACTGCACTGGCACGCCGCCAAGCATCAACCGTCCAAGACACTGGCGGCCGCGCGCCGCGCCGCCGCCGAGGCCGCGGCGTCACTGGCGCACGCGGAACAGCTGCACATGCTGCTTCGCGTGCTGGAACTGTGGGAGCAGGCGCCCGATCCGGCCACATCCAGGGCGGACGTGCTCGACGAAGCGGTACGCGCCGCCATCGCCGCGGGCGAGAACGCGACCGCCATCCAGCTGATCGAGACGGCGCTCTCGGCCGATCTCGACCCCGCGCGTGCCGGCAGCCTGATCGCCCACCGCGGTGAACTGCGCCACCTCATCGGCATGCCGGGCGACCTGGACGATCTACGCGAAGCCGCTCGTCTGACACCGCGCGGGCATCCGGCGCGCGTGACCGTGCTCAATCTGCTCGCCAATCGCCTTCTCACGGTCCCCCAGGAAGCCGAAGGCCGCGTCGTCGCCCGCGAAGCGCTGGAGGCGGCGCAGGCCACGGGCGACGCCAAGGCCGAGATCATCGCCACCGTCAACCTGACGTACGCGCAGGCACGCGCCGGCGACCTCGACACGCAACTGCCCCACCTGATCGATGCCCAGGCGACGGCCCGCCGCATCGGCGACCAGGGCGCGCTCCTGCACGCCTATCGCTGCGAGGCGGACGTCCTGCAAGGCGCAGGCAGGTACGCCGAAGCGGCCGAGGCGGCCCGCCAGGGACTCGCCGCCGCCACGCGGTCGGGCCTCGCCCGTACCGCGGGCCCGACCCACGCGGGGAACCTCGCTGAGGCTCTGATCGCGCTGGGCAGGTGGGACGAGGCCGCCGAGATCGTCGAGCACGCCCTGCGCCTCACCCCGACACCCAGCCTTCGCGCGTACCTGATGGTGCTGGCCGGCACCATCGCACTGGCCAGAGGCGACCTCGAAACCGCCGAGCACACCGCGACGCACGCCCGTGAAGTCTTCACCAGAGGCACGTCCTACGCCCAGGACCACCTCTTGCTGGTGCGCCTGGAAGTGGATCTCCGCAAAGCGCAGGGGCGCACGGCCGACGCCGCGCGACTCGTGGAGAACGCGCTGCGCGGCGGTAAGACGAGCCTGCGCTACCTGTGGCCGGTGATCGAGGCGGGCGCGTCCCTGCCTGTGCCCGGCCTGGCCGAGACCGCGGCGGCACTGCCGGTGATCGGGCCCGTCCAAGAAGCCCACCGCCTCGCCTGCACCGCCGAAGCCGGACGGCCTGACCTGTGGTCACGCGTCGCGTCCGCGTGGACGGATCTCCGCCAGCCCTACCCTCGGGCCCTGGCCCTGCTGCGAGCCGCGGAAGGCGCCGCGGAAGGCGGCGACCGCTCCACCGCCTCCTCCTATCTGACCGACGCCGCCCGGGAGGCGGACCGCCTGCGAGCGGAGCCCCTGCGTGCCCGGATCGAACGACTGGCGCGCCTGGCTCGGATCTCCCTCGCCGGGCAGGGCGACACCGCCCCGGCCGAAGAGCGCGGCTTCGGCCTCACACCGCGCGAGCGGGAAGTGCTGCGCCTGCTCGCCGACGGCCGCACCAACCGGCAGATCGCCGAGGAACTGTTCATCTCGGTCAAGACGGCGGGCGCGCACGTGAGCAACATCCTCGCCAAGCTCGGCGTTCGCAGCCGCGTCCAGGCCGCCACGGCCGCCCACCGGCACGAGTTGCTCTAGTCGGTAGCCCGCCCAGCCGGATAAGGAGACGCCCATATATCCAGGTTGTTCGGTGGGGTTGGGGAATTGGACAGCGGCGTATGGAGAAGAACGCCAGGACGGCGGTGTCGGCGACCTGACCTCGACGGTGGCACGGCCGCAGGTGTCCTGACGTTTCAGAGGGCCGGGCGGTCGGCGGTGGTGAAGGTCGTGCAGGGCAGTGCGGCGCGCACCACGGTGCCCAGGACGCCGCTGGAGATGTCGAACCTGCCGCCGAGTTCGGCCACCCGTTCGGCCATCGACTCCAGCCCGAGACCCTTGTGATCGCGTCGCGGGGGGCAGGCCGATGCCGTCGTCACGTACCTCCAAGCGCACCGCCCCGGCGTCGGCAGCCAGTGTGATCCGGGCGCGCCGGGCCCTGGCGTGACGCACCACGTTGGTGATCGCCTCGGCGGTGATCTGGTAGGCGGCCGCTTCGACGGCGGCGGGCAGTTCCAGCAGCGGGTCCGGGCTGAGCTGGACGTCGACGCGGAGCGTTGGACCATGGACGCGCTCGGCGAGCAGGCGCACCGCGTGGCCGAGGCCGACCTCGGCGAGCACACCGGGGACCAGGCCGGCCGAGACGCGCCGCACGTCGTCGATCAGTTGCGCGACGCTGCCGGAGATCTCCTCCAGGGACGCGGCCGCGGGCGAGGTGTCCGGCACGGCCGACCGCGCGGTGTCGATGCGCAGCCGCAGTGCCGAAAGGGCGGGGCCGAGCCCGTCGTGGATGTCGCGGCGCAGCCGTCGCCGCTGTTCGTCCCGCGCCGCGACGATCTGTTCGCGGCTGGCCTGCAGGTCCTCGTACAGGCGCAGGGACGCCACCGCCGGAGCCACCTGGTCGGCCAGGGACGCCAGGACCTCGTGGTCCTGGCCGTCCAAGGCGGTCGTGCCGTCGCGCGGAGAGACGTGCAGGCACCCGATGACCGCGCCGTCGTACACCAGGTCGAAGGTCTCCTCGAGATCGGCCGTGCGGCCGGCGGCGGCCAGTTCCCGTGACCCGCCCCGGGTCGGCACCACCAGTCTCGCCGCGGGTAACCGGAGGCTGTTCACGACCGTCGAGCACAGCAGGGTCGGGGTGTCCTGGGGGCGCACCGTCCGGCTGAGCCGCTCCGAGAGTTCCCGGACCAGCTGATACGGGCGGCTGCGCTCGCCGTAGTAGAGACGGTCGACAAGGAGCGCGCACCGGCGTGCGGTGGTCCGCAGCACGAGGCCGATCACGAAGGTCAGGCTCGCGAGCAGGACCGTCCTGTGCCCGTGGGCGTCGGGAACGAGCACCACCACCGCCGCGACCGTGCCGCGGTAGCCAAGGAGCAGTCCCGCGATGAGGACGAACGCCGTCAGCAGGTGACGGGTCGGCCGATCGATCACGCACATGCGGTCACGGGTGAACACGTATCCCACGGCGGTGACCCAGAGCATCCCGCTGCCGGCCAGCAGCCACAGCCGGGGCCACCCCACGAGCCCCAGCTGGTAGTGGATCACCGAGCCCGCCGCCCACAGGAAGGCCGGCACGACGAACGCGACCGTCAGCCGCCGCAACGGGCCCTCGGCGTGGCGCCACCGGGGGAGCATCACCGCCGTCCCGATCGACACCAGGAGAACGGGGCTCAGGGTAGATCGGGCCGCTCAGCAGGTCGTGCAGGTCCCGGACCGGCTCCTCCAGCCAGGCAGGGCCCAGGGGGTTGGCGACTCCGAACAGCGTCGTCCGCTTCGCGGCGGGAAGAAACCTCTGCAACACGCCCCATAGCGCGACCGCCGCCACGTACCAGCGCATCCGGGGATGGGGAAGCCTCCCGGACGGGAACAACAGCGGCAGAACTCCCATCATGACCGTCTGCGGGGCACCCCCGGCGATCCACACGAGCGTGGCGAGCAGGACGGCGGTGGCGTTCCCCGGGTAGACCGCCACGGCGGTCATCGCCGCCCACCCCACCACCGTTCCCAGCGCGGCGGTGAGCAGCAGCCAGCCGACGACCGGGCTGGTCCGATGCGCGATGATCAGCAACCCGGAGGTGGCCAGCGTGACTCCCACCAGCCACTCGCCCACGGCGCCCAGGACGTCGCTCGCGCGTGCCTCGTCGCCTCCGATCTGGACGATGGCCAGGACGACCCAGACGATCAGTACCGCCGCGGTCGCGGCACAGATCACGGCGGCGAGGAGCAGTTCTCCGCCGGGCATGCCCAGACGAACGCGTCTCATCGGACGTCCTCCAGCAGAGCGATCGGCACGGGCGCGGAGTTCCTCTCCCCGAGGCGGGCATGACCCGCTGACGCGGCCACGATCGACCGCCCGACGTCCCGGGCGCATGGGTTCGTCGCCCCACGGGTGCCCGAACAGGCCACACGACAACAATCACTTATCGTATTGGCATTGTGACTCTCAGTATTGTCAGTATGGAGGAGGAGCCGGTCGTGCGGGTCCTGATCGTGGACGACCATCCGCTCTTCCGCGAAGGCCTGGTCCTGCACGCCATCCGGACGGTCGCCGCGCCATCACCATCGTCCCGACCACCGCCACGCACGTGGGCACCTTCCGTGCCGAAGCCCACGGCCACGCCGTCGGCGTCACCGTGCAGATGACCTGCTACACCGCCGACCACCATGGCCGACCGACCCCCAACAGCGAAATCGCAGAACTCGCCTGGCTCAGCTACGCCGACCGTGACCAGGTATCCCCCGTCGACCAGATCATCTTCGACCACCTTCACCAAACCGGCCAACTCCACTGACACGAAAGACCCGGTCCACAGGAACTGACGGTGCCCCGGCCTACATTCCGGGAAAAGTCCCCGGCGCGCTGGAGCGTTGCTGGCGACGTACCGCTCGTTTGGCCGCCCAGATCGGAGCGGCGGAGCGAACACCCTCAGATGGCCCCGTTGACGCTTTCACCGTCTGGCACCGATGAGTTTCGTACGACCAGGCGGTCGGTTTGTCTATGACGACGAAACCCAACATCGAGGAACGCGCCGCACAGCCGTACATGGCGGTCAGGCGCCGGGTCACGATGCAAACGATCGGCGAGGTGGCCGACCGAATCCCGGAGCTGTTCGCCTGGCTCGGCGCGCGCGGAATCGTCCCGGCCGGAGCACCGTTCCTCAAGTACAACGTGATCGACATGGATGGCGGGCTGGAGATCGAGGCGGGTATCCCCGTCCCGGCACCGGTCGAGGGCGACGGCGAGGTCCTCGCAGGGACACTGCCCGCCGGGCAGTTCGCGACCCTCACCCACACCGGCCACCCCGACGGCCTGCGGAACCTGACCGGCGAGTTGCTTGACTGGGCGAAGGCCAGGCAGCTGACCTGGGACGTCACCAACGACCGGTGGGCCTGTCGTCTTGAGGTCTACGAGACCGATCCCACCGAGGAGCCCGACCCCGCCAAGTGGGAGACCGAACTGGTCTTCAAACTGGCCCGCCACCCCTGAAACACCCGTGGAGGAATTGCGCATCCGGGCCGCCTCGAACGCTAACCGGCTCTCGGGATGTGCATACGCCGTGGCCGCCGTACGAAGGCGCGTCCCCTCAACAGGGCAAAAGGGGCCCGGTGAAACGGTCGCTGTGAGGTCTGTCAGCCGTTCGCCGCGGGGGCTGGGTCTGCGGCGTGCGCTTCACCGGTCGTCTGTGTCTGGTTGCGGAGGTCGTGACCGGTGGCATAGCGGTAGGACGCGGTGACCACGGTTTTGGCGATTTCCAGTTCGTCGTCGCTGCGTGGGCAGTAGAGCATCACCACATTGATCGTGGTCGAGTAGAGCGGGTGCCGCTCCCCCCAGCCCTTGGCGATGAGCTCCTGCTGGTCGTCCTGAGACAGGGCCAGGTGCAGGCTGCCGTCAGGGTGCACGTGGACGAATTCGGCGTTCAGTCGTGGCGGCATCAGCACCGTCCCGGAGGGCGGAAGCGTGTCGCCGAGGAAGAAGGCCAGCGATCCCGGCTCGGAGATCTCGCTGGGACGGATGACCGCCCCGTCCAGGTGGTCGGTCATCCATTGCTTGAGCCGTTCGGACAGGTGGTCGGGGCTGTTCTGGCTGAGTTGGACGTGCGGGACCGACGGGCCGGTCTTGGGGCGGTTACCGGTACGGGCGGGCAGGTTGAGATCACCCATGATGTCGTTCCTCCTCGTCGCTGGATTGTCCACTTCTACGACGAGGCCGACCGCCCTGCTCCTTGAGAGCGGATCGACGGGGAGGTCGCGTGGATGCGTATTTCGAAGGCCAGTAACCGGCCCACCTGTGTCCATTCGGGATTCCGGTGTTGGTGGACCGCCGCGGTGAGTGGGCTTCAGGTGCTTGCGGGCCTCGTTCAGGGATTGGTGAGGTCGGCGGTTGCTGGTTGCTGGTTGCTGGTTGTGGTCGTGTGGCGGGTTAACTGCGGGTCGGTGAAGGGTGCGGATCTGGTAACCGAACTGTCGTCGAACTCCGGGCGTTCGATCAGGGGCACCGTGGACGGTATCGATGGCTGGGTCGATGAGCGGTCGGCCGAGCATTCGGGAGGCTGACGTGGACGAGACCGAACCCTTGCCGCCAGGGCCGAAGGACGGTGCCGGCGCGACGGAGGCCGACGAAGAGGTCGTCCTCCGGGAACTGTACGGCGAGCCGGACACCGATGGGTTCTTCGGCGAGGAGGAATCCGGATGAGCGCCGCGAAGATGATCGCGCAGGCCCGCAAGTCGATCGGGATGTCGGGGCGCCCGAACACGATCACCAAGGAGTACGCGTCCAGGCACGGGGACGAGTTCCTCAGGGCGTCCTGGTGCGACA
>JBOHBY010001028.1:0-4236 GCA_050698635.1 Spirillospora sp. | reverse complement strand
TGTCGCACCAGGACGCCCTGAGGAACTCGTCCCCGTGCCTGGACGCGTACTCCTTGGTGATCGTGTTCGGGCGCCCCGACATCCCGATCGACTTGCGGGCCTGCGCGATCATCTTCGCGGCGCTCATGCGGACCCCTCCGCTTCCTCGCCGCGGAAGAACCCGTCGGAGTCGGCCTCGCCGTACAGCTCGCCGAGGACCTGTTCCTCGTCGGCCTCGGTGGGCTGGTGGACGCCCTGATGTACGTCCACTTCGTCCGTATGAGCTGCTTCTGCGCTATCTGTTCTGTTCTGGGGGGTCACGTGCTCCTCCAGGAGCTTTGGTCTCCGCCGTCCCGTTCAGTAGGCGGCTCCCCACCGACCGTAACGGGCCGGGGCCTTTCTCCTCCGGGTTTCGCCCCAAATCACACCCGGGCGTGCTATCTGCCTCCCCACCAGGTGAGACATCCGAGAATCCGCGCCGATCACGGCCGCTCCGGGAGTAGGCGAGATCCGGGTGTTCCGGGGTAGAGGCGAGCTATGTTCTTCTTTTCCTCGTCTCGGCTGGGGTGTGTCGGTTCGCTGGTCGTGACCCTGGTGCTCACCTGGATCGCGTACCTGATCCTCAGCCGCTGACGGCGGTGTCCTCAGCCGCTGACGGCGGCGCGCTCCCGCCTGCAGGTGTCGCGGATCTCCTCCGTCGCCTGGGCGAACTCGAACGTCTCCTTGTCGGACATGTGCTCCTTGCCGCCCGAGGCGATCACGGTGTCGACCTTCCCGGCCAGCTCGTCGTCCTTCAGCGCCGGGCGGACCTTGCGCAGCGCGTCGAGGACCTGCTCGGCCGTCGCGTCCGGGGTCTTCGCGAACGCGGACGTGATCTTCGCGCAGTCGGCCTTGCGGTCCTCGGCGCCGTCCGAGCAGCCGGCCAGGACGAGGCCACCGGTCAGGGCTAGACAGAGGACCATTGAGGCATAGGCACGGGCATAATCACGGGCATACGCACGGGCGCGTTTCACGCCGACGATGGTGCCATGAACGGGTCTCAGCGGTGGGGCGTAAGGCTCTGGCTGTAGAGGGATTTGCCGTCCAGGTCCCGCAGATGGACGGTCAGCGCCTCGGTGTGCGCGTCGATTTCCACATCACCGAAGAACTGGTAGCCGTCGGCGGGGGAGGTGTTGGCCTGCGGCGGCGACTGGACGAACTTGAGCTGGGGGCCGAACGTCCCTTCAAGCTTGTTGGGGCCGAAGGCGCCCGCGTTGAGAGGGCCGGAGACGAATTCCCAGAACGGGTCGAATTCGCTGAACGCGGCCTTCGACGGGTCGTAGTAATGAGCGGCCGTGTAGTGGACGTCGGCCGTTAGCCAGACCATGTTCCGGACGCGGTGCCGCCGCGCGTAGGAAAGCAGATCGGCGATCTCGCGTTCGCGGCCGAGCGGCGCGCCGTTGTCGCCCTGGGCGACCCCTTCCTGGGCGGCGCCGCCGTCGGGGACGATCAGGCCGATCGGCAGGTCGGCCGCCATGACCTTCCAGGTCGCGTTCGAGCGGCGGAGCTCGCGCTTCAGCCAGGCCGACTGCTCGGCGCCGAGGATGCCGTGCTCCTGGGTGGGGGAGTTGTTGGCGTCGTTCCGCGACTTGTAGGTGCGCATGTCGAGGACGAAGACGTCCAGCAACGGGCCGTAGGAGATCTTGCGGTAAATGCGGCCCGTGGGGGACGTCCTGATCGGCGTGTATTCGAAGGCGGCGCGGCGGGCCCGCGCGGCGAGGACGTCCACGCGCTTCTCGGTGTACTGGGGAAGGTCGAGGATCTCGCCCGGATACCAGTTGTTGACGGTTTCGTGGTCGTCCCACTGGTACAGCATCGGGACGCGGGCGTTGAACGCCCGGAAGTTGGCGTCCATCAGGTTGTAGCGGAATTGGCCGCGATATTCGGAAAGGGTCTGGGCGACGGCCGACTTCTCCGGGGTCACGATGTTGCGCCAGGTCCGGCCGTCCGGGAGTTTCACCGCTTCGGTCAGCGGGCCGTCGGAGTAGACGAGGTCGCCGCTGCACAGGAAGAAGTCCGGGTCGACGGCGCCCATCGCCTTGAAGATCCGGTAGCCGCCGAGATCGGGGTTGATGCCCCAGCCCTGGCCCGCGAGGTCGCCCGACCAGACGAAGCGGATGTCCCGGCGGCGCCGTGGCGCGGTGCGGAAACTGCCGGTCACCGGCTCGGACGCCAGTTCGCGGTCGAGATCGGCCAGCCGGACGCGGTAGTGCAGTTCCTCGCCTTCCGGGAGACCGCGCAGGAGCGTCTTGCCGGTCAGGTCTGTGTTCGGGGTCAGGATCGGGCCGCGTACCGTCCTCGCGTGGTGGAAGTCGGAGCGGCGGCTCACCTGCACCAGCATCCGGGCTGGACGGTCGGAGCGCGCCCACACGACGGCCTCGCGGGCCGTCACATCGCCGCTCTGCACGCCGTGGGTGAGGCGCGGGCGGTCACCACGCAGGAGCGCCGCTGCCGTCGCCGGTCCGTTCCCGCTGAGCAGGGCGATCGTCGCCCCGCCGGTCGTGGCGAGGCCACCGCGTAGCACGCTTCGACGGTCCATGAGCGCTCCGTTCCTGGTCCGGGTTCCCTGCTCCCGCCCGTGTTCCGGACGGTCCTCGTCCCCGTGTTCCGGACGCATGATCCGCTCGCCGGACGGACATCCGGTGGACACTCGATGATCGGCTTGACAAGGTTCGGTGACCGAGTGTCTCCTTGTGGGCATGCCAGCGCGCAGCCGCTATGACAGCCCCGTGGCCCTCGGCCGCGTGGCCAGCGCGCTGTGTCGCACGTGTTGTCGCTGAAGCCCGTTTTCGCGCTTTCCCTTTCCAGCGCTTCCCTTCCAGCGCTTTTCAGCGCTTTCCTTCCAGCCGACACACGTACGCGAAGGACCTCTCGTGGTTCCCGATCTCACCATGCGTGGCCAGGACGATCCGCACGGCCGCGCGATCACCGTCCGTCCGCCGACCGTCGGGCAGCTCGCCGCCCGGATCAGCGACCTCGCCCGGCGCCCTGAGGAGTGGTGGGGGCTCGCCGGTTTCGACCCCGCCGGGCCCGTCCGGGTCGAGCTGGCCGAGCAGGTGTGGCTCACCAGCTGGCCACCTGGGCCGGGTGGGACCGTCCACGCGCAGGTCAGCACGCTGATCGCGGGTGAGCTCGCGGTGGTGACGATCGCGGAGTGCGGCGTCACCGAGCGGCCGCTGCGGGCCAACCGGGTCAGGGTCCACGGCGGGCCGCACGCGCTGACGAACCCCGGGCCCGCGTTCGCGGTCAGCCTCCACGCGGGCACGCACTTCGGGGCGGCGGCGTCAGCGTAGGTCGCGGCGGCTTCAGCGTAGGTTGCGGCGCACGTCAGCGTAGGTTGCGGCGGCGTGACCTGGTCAGCACGCGGACCGTGCCCACCAGGCCTAGGCCGATCAGCACCACCGGCAGCAGCGTCGTCACGGGCAGGACGTTGTCGTCCGTCAGGCCGTACGCGAGGAACAGGCCCGCGAGGGCGAGGAAGAACAGGCCGGTAATGGGTCCGGCGGGGTCGAACCTCCGCCGCTTGGACGCGTTTCGCATGTCGATCCTCCTGCCTCAGCCGCGCTGCACACTCACGTCGCCGACCTTCCCGCGTATCCGCAGGGAGATCACCGGCGGGTTCCCGCCGGGCCCGCCCTCCGGCTCCAGCGTCCGGACGATCCTGGCCCGCGGGCCGGGGGTCGTCCGGTGGTCGACGCGCAGGTCACCGAGCGTGATCCGCGCGTCCACCAGGACGCGGGCCGTCCGCGGCACGGTGATCTCCAGCCCGCCGAGCGCGACCTGCGCCTCGATCGTGACGCGCTGCCCGGCGGCCAGGCGGAGCGAGGTGAGGTCGAGATCGCCCTGGCCGACGCCGATCTTGTACACCTGGTTCGTCTGCGCGACGTCCGTGGGACGCCACTCGATCTCGCCGTACTCGGCGTTGCGCGGCGCCTCGCCCGCGACCGTGCTGGTCAGCAGGGCCAGGGTCAGTACGGTGCCGGCGGCGGCGAGCCCGCGCGTCCGGAACCAGCCGCCGACGACGAGGCCGATCCCGATGACCGCGAGCGCGGGTGCCATGACGATCAGCGAGGAGTCCGGGTAGGAGTAGCCCTGCGCGACCGGGATCATCGCGGCCCCGGCGGCCATCGCGGCCAGCAGCGAGATCGCGGTGACGGGGGAGCGCGGGCGGTCGTCCCGCCGCCGATCCGGGGTCCGGTTGCCCGGGGCCGCTGGAGC
>JBOHBY010001027.1:0-6348 GCA_050698635.1 Spirillospora sp. | reverse complement strand
CCGCCGAGGAACTCGCGGACGAGTTCGGTGCCGACCGGGTCGCCTCGCTGCCGTGCGACGTCACGTCCGAAGAGCAGGTCCAGGCCCTCTACCGGCTCGCCGTCGGGCGCTTCGGACGGGTCGACGTCGCCGTCAACAACGCCGGGCTCGGCGGGACGGCCGAACTGGCGGACATGACCGACGACCAGTGGGGACGCGTCCTCGACGTCACCCTCACCGGCACGATGCGCTGCACCCGCGCCGCACTCCGCGTGATGCGCGGGCAGGGCTCGGGCGTCATCGTCAACAACGCTTCGGTGATCGGCTGGCGGGCGCAGAAGGGGCAGTCGCACTACGCCGCGGCCAAGGCGGGGGTGATGGCCCTCACCCGCTGCGCCGCGCTGGAGGCCGCCGAACACGGCGTCCGGGTCAACGCGGTGTCGCCGTCCCTGGCCATGCACCCGCATCTCGCCAAGGTGACCTCCGAAGACCTCCTGGACGACCTGACACGGCGCGAGGCGTTCGGCCGCCATGCGGAACCATGGGAGGTGGCCAACGTCATCGTCTTCCTGGCCGGCGACTACTCCTCGTACATGACGGGCGAGATCGTCTCCGTCTCCTCACAACACCCGTAGGGAAATCGAGAATGAGTCCACGACGGCGCGACGCCGAGGGCACGGCCGCAGCCCGGGAGCGGCGGCGGGCCGAGCTGCTGGCCACGGCCGCCGAGGTGTTCGCCTCCCAGGGCTACTCCGCCACCACCGTCCGGAAGGTGGCCGACGCCGCCGGGATCCTCGGCGGCAGCCTCTACTACCACTTCGACTCCAAGGAGGCGATGGCCGACGAGATCCTGTCGACCTTCCTGGACGAGATGTGGGCCGGCTACGACCGCGTCCTCGGGGCGGGGCTCAGCGCCCGCGACACCCTCGAAGGCATCGTCGTCGAGTCGTTCCGGACGATCGACCGGCACCGTCCCGCCGTCGTCCTCTACCAGAACGAGTCCAAGCACCTCGCGACCGGCGAGCGCTTCGGCTACCTGAACGACTCGCGCCGGCGGTTCGAGGAGATGTGGCTGGCGCTGCTGCGCCGCGGCGTCGAGGAGGGCGCGTTCCGCGCCGACCTCGACGTGGACCTCGTCTACCGGTACATCCGCGACACCGTCTGGGTCGCCGCGACCTGGTACAGGCGCGGCGGGCGGCTGTCCGCCGACGACATCGCCAAGCAGTACCTCGCCCTGTTCCTCGAAGGCGTCCAGACGACCTAGCCCCTTACGGGAGGAGACGAGCATGGCCGAGGCGTACATCGTCGACGCGGTCCGCGCGCCCGTCGGGCGGCGCGGCGGCGGGCTGTCCGGCGTCCATCCCGCCGACCTCGGCGCGCACGTCCTGACGGCGCTGATGGACCGGACGGGCATCGACCCGGCCGCCGTCGAGGACGTCGTGTTCGGCTGCGTCGACGCGGTCGGCCCGCAGGCCGGCGACATCGCCCGCACCTGCTGGCTCGCCGCCGGGCTGCCCGAGGAGGTCCCCGGCGTCACCGTCGACCGGCAGTGCGGCTCGTCGCAGCAGGCCGTGCACTTCGCCGCGCAGGCCGTGCTGTCGGGGACGTCCGACCTGGTCGTGGCGGGCGGCGTGCAGAACATGTCGCAGATCCCGATCGCGTTCGCGATGACCGCCGCCGAGCCGCTCGGCTTCACGCGCGGCCCCTTCGCGGGCTCGGCCGGCTGGACGCGCCGCTACGGAGACGCCGAGGTCAGCCAGTTCAACGGCGCCGAGATGATCGCCCGCGACTGGGGCATCTCCCGTGAGGACATGGAGGAGTTCGCCTGCGCGTCGCACCGCAGGGCCGTCCGCGCGATCGACGAGGGACGGTTCGCGCGGGAGATCGTCCCGTACGGGGACGTCACCGCCGACGAGGGCCCGCGCCGCGACACGTCCCTGGAGAAGATGGCGGCCCTGCGGACGCTCGTGGACGGCGGCCGCCTCACCGCCGCGCTGGCGTCGCAGATCTCGGACGGCGCCGCCGCGCTCCTCATCGCGTCCGAGCGGGCGGTCAAGGACCACGGCCTCACACCGCGCGCCCGCGTCCACCACCTCTCGGCCCGCGGCGAGGACCCGATCCGCATGCTGTCCGCGCCGATCCCCGCCACCGCGCATGCGTTCAGGAAGACCGGCCTGACCATGGACGACATCGACGCCGTCGAGATCAACGAGGCGTTCGCGTCCGTCGTGCTGGCCTGGCTGGAGGACACCGGCGCCGACCCGGCCAAGGTCAACCCGAACGGCGGCGCGATCGCCCTCGGCCACCCCCTCGGCGCCACCGGCGCCCGGCTCATGACCACCCTCCTGTACGAGCTGGAGCGTACCGGCGGCCGCTACGGCCTCCAGACCATGTGCGAAGGCGGAGGCCAGGCCAACAGCACCATCCTCGAACGCCTCTGACCCGTCGAGCCGCTCCTCAGGGCGGTGGCCCGTTGGTGGACCGGCCGTTCCACCAGAGGCCGAAGCACTTGTTGCAGAACCGCCAGTTCTCCTGCGTGGTCGTCGGGCCCGCACCCTCCACGGCGTCGGCGGTGGTCTCGGTGGCCTCTTCGCTACTCATGATCCTTCTTCCTGTTCGAGGGGCCAGCCGTCAACTGGTCTCCCAGGACTGGTCGGTGTTGCCGTTGCAGGGCCAGTTCACGACGGCCGCGCCGTCGCTGAAGTTGTTGAGGAGGGCCATGCACATCCGGTTGAGGCCGCTGACGAGGCGGTCCCGGTCGAAGTGCCACTGCTGCTGGGCCGAGGAACTGCACTGGTACATGCCGACGGCGGTGCCCTGCCCGCGGTTTCCGGCGCGGACGTCCAGGCACCGGTGGCCGGGAAGATCGCTCTGGATCCTGCCGTTCACCAGGCTCCAGCGCTGCGCCGGGCTGCCGTTGCACGTCCACAGGGTGACCATGGCCCCGTTGGCGTCGTTGCCGTCGGCCACGTCGAGGCACTGGCCGGCGGCCGTCCGCGGCTTGATCTGGACCCCGGCGAGCGCCGCCCCGGTCCGCGCCCCGGGCCCGGGTGCGGACGCCCGCTCGGTCGTGACGCCGGTGGTGGCGCCGGTGGTGGCGCCGGTCGTGGCGGTCAGGGCGGCGAGCACGAGCCCGCCGACGGCCACCGACCCCAGCCTGGTCGTCCGCCGTGTCGATCCGCGCATGTTGATCCTTTCGGTCGATGCGGTGGGTGTCGGCCCACTACGGAGTATGCGACGCGGATGACGCTACGTAGTGGGCCGCTTACGGTCCATACCACTTTTCTGGTATTCGCCGGCGGCCGGGACGATGGGATGCTTACCGGGTGAGTCAAGACACACGGAGGCGGGTCCTCGATCGTCTGGCGCTCCTCGGCACCGCGCGGCTCGGCCTCGCCGACGTCGCCGACGAGGCGAACCGGCTGATCGCCAGGGCGTTACCCCACGACGCGAGCTGCTGGCACACCACCGATCCCGCGACGCTCGTCGAGACGGGCTACCGGACGTACGCCATGCCGCACCCGGACGCGCAGGTCGCCGAGTTCGCGTATCTGACAACCGACTTCAACTCCCTGGCGACCCTCGTCGCGGGACCCAGGCACAGCGGCGTGCTCAGCGAGGCGGCAGGTGGGCGGCTGGATCGCAGCCCGCGTTACCGGGAGCTGCTCCGGCCCAACAACATCCGCGGGGAGCTGCGCACCGCCCTGGTCGCGGACGGCTCCTGCTGGGGCTGTTTCGCGCTGTTCCGCGAGGCGCCGGGCGACTTCACCGAGGACGAGCGCGACTTCGCGCACCTGCTGGCGTCGGTGCTGGGCCGGCTGGTCCGCACGGCCGGGATCCGGGGCAGGGCCGAGGGCACCGGGCCGGTGCCGTGGCCCGGAGTCGTCGTGCTCGACGCGGCACGCCAGGTGGTGTCGATCACCGACGCCGCCCGGACATGGCTGGCCGACCTCGGCTTCGCCGGTGATCCCGGCGGCTCCGGCGACTCCGGCGATCCCGGAGCGGGGGAGTTGCCGTTCCCCTTGCTGACGGCCGTCGAGCGGGTCCGGGGCTCCGGGCAGGCCACCGACATCCGCGTCCTGGGCTCCTCGGGACGGTGGATCCAGGTGCACGCCGCTCCGGCGCCGGGCCGGGAACCGGGCCGCGTCGCCGTCGTCGTGCAGGCCGCCCCGCCCGACTCGATCGCCGCGCTGATCTTCGCCTCCTACGGGTTCACGGCCCGGGAGCGCGAACTCGTCGACCTCGTCCTGCACGGCCACCGGACCAGCGAGATCGCCGCCCGGCTGCACATCTCACCGCACACCGTCCAGACGCACCTGAAGTCGGTGTTCGCCAAGGCGGGCGTGCGCAGCCGCGCCGAACTGGTGGGCCGGCGCTTCCTGAACCCTTGAGGTTCACGCCCGGTCAGGCGGCGGACGGAGTGTCGCGGCGTTCGGTCCTGATCTGGAGGACGTAGCGCTTGATCTCGTCGGTGACGTCCTCGGTGCCCCAGGCGAGGCGCGGGGCCAGGAGGTCGGCGACGTGGGACGCGGCGGCGACACCGCCGTCCCACTCCTCGATCGAGACGCGCAGGCGGCGGGAGAGGACGTCCTCCAGGTGCATTGCGCCCTCATGGGTCACGGCGTAGACGGCCTCGGCGCACAGGTAGTCCTCGGCGCCGGGGACGGGGGCGCCGAGCGTCGGGTCCTCGGCGACCAGGTCCAGGACCTCGCGGGCGCACGAGCCGTAGCGGCGCAGCAGGTGCTCGACCCGCGCGACGTGCAGGCCGGACTCGGCGGCGAGGCGGCGCCGCTCGTTCCACAGCACCTCGAACCCGACCGCGCCGAGGATCGGCAACCGGCCCGTGACCGACCCGGGCACGGCGTCGTCCAGGCCGCCCGCGACGGCGTCGACCGCGTCCCGCGCCATCACCCGGTAGGTGGTGAACTTCCCGCCTGTCACGACGACGAGACCCGGCACGGGCTCGGCGACGGCGTGCTCGCGGGACAGGCGGGTCGTGTCGTCGACCTCGGCGGACAGCAGCGGACGCAGGCCCGCGTAAACGCCCTCGATGTCGTCGTGGGTGAGCGGGGTCCGCAGGACGGCGTTCGCCTGGTCGAGGAGGTAGCCGATGTCGGTGTGGTCGGCGACGGGTCCGTCCTGCCCGTCGCCGCCGTCGGGGCCGTGCTCGTGGGGGGTGTCGGTGGTGCCGATGAGCCAGTGCCGTCCCCACGGGATGATGAGCAGCACGCTCTTGGACGTCCGGGTGATCAGCCCGGTGTCCATCGGGATCCGGTTGCGCGGCACCACCAGGTGGACGCCCTTGGACGCGCGGACGGTGAGCGAGGCGCGGGAGCCGGTCATCGCTTGGGCGCCGTCCGTCCAGACGCCGGTCGCGCAGACGACGCGCTTGGCGCGGACGGCGATCTCCTGTCCGCCCTCCAGGTCCAGCACCTGCGCGCCGGTCACTCGCTCGCCCTCGCGCAGGAACCCGGTCGCCTCGGCGCGGGTGACGACCTTCGCGCCGTACTGGGCGGCCGTCCTGGCGACCATCAATGTGTAGCGCGCGTCGTCGACCTGCGCGTCGTGGTACTGGATCGCGCCGACCAGCGCGTCCGCCCTGAGGGCAGGAGCCTCGCGGAGCGCGCCGCGTTTCGTCAGCTGGCGGTGCCGGGGGAGCGCGCGGGCACCGCCCAGCGTGTCGTACAGGGTGACGCCCGCGCTGACGTACGCCCGCTCCCACACGCGGTTGCGCAGCGGATACAGGAACTGGACGGGACGCACCAGATGCGGCGCCAGCCGGTGCAGCAGCAGGCCGCGTTCCCGCAGCGCCTCCCGGACGAGCCCGAAGTCGCGCTGTTCGAGGTAGCGCAGCCCGCCGTGGATCAGCTTGCTGGAGCGGCTCGACGTGCCCGCCGCCCAGTCCCGCGCCTCCACGAGCGCGACGGACAGGCCCCGGGAGACGGCGTCGAGGGCCGTCCCGGCGCCGACGATGCCGCCGCCGACGACCAGGACGTCGAACTCCCTGTCCGCGAGGGCGTGCAGGGCGTCCTCCCGGTAGCGCGGTCCGAGGGCTACGGATGTCACTGCATGCTCCCGAAAGAGTGGTCGGACCGAGTGTCGTGCGGCCGGGTTGCGGCGAGCCGTCGCCCGGAGGACGTCCCGGACAACAGCGCGCCGCGCCCCAGCGAAACCGTCCTGGCGCCGCAGCGAAGCCGCTCTAGTCGATGTCGACCCAGTCGAGGGTCCGGGTGACGGCTTTTTTCCATTCGGCGTAGCCGTGGTGGCGTTGGTCGTTGGTCCAGGTGGGGTTCCAGCGGCGGTCTTGGTTCCAGTTGTTGCGGAGTTCGTCGGTGGTGGTCCAGAAGCCGACGGCCAGGCCGGCGGCGT